>JBAQUF010000062.1:0-15835 GCA_049297375.1 Patescibacteria group bacterium | reverse complement strand
ATGGAGCTATGCTTCAGTATTTTACTGGATCAAAACAACATAATATTCTTCTTAGAAATTATGCACTAAGCAAAGGAATGTCCCTTTCTGAATATGGAATAAAAAAAGAAGATAAAATAAAAGAATTTTCAAATGAAGAAGACTTTTATATAGAACTGGGCCTTCCATATATTCCTCCAGAAATAAGACATGGTAATTTTGAGATAGAAACAGCCTTAAAACATAAACTTCCAAAACTAATTGAATTAAAAGATATAAAAGGAGATCTTCATATGCACACACTTGCATCTGATGGAATAAATACAATTGAAGAAATGGTAGAAGCTGCGGCAACACTTGGTTATGAATATATTGGAATATCAGATCATGCACCAAGTATTCAATCAAGGGGTTTGGGAACAGTTTTAAAAATTGTCAGTGATACAAGAAAGAAGATTGATGATATAAACCAATCCCAAGATAAAGTTAAAGTATTGTATGGGTATGAAGTAAATATACTAGTTGATAATACCTTAGGACTGCCTGATGATATTTTGCAAAATTTAGACTATGTTATTGCTGGAGTTCACACAGCGTTTAATCAAGATAAAAAAACAGTAACTGAAAGAATACTTACTGCAATGGAAAATCCTTACGTAAATATTATTTCTCATCCATCAGGAAGAATGTTAAATGAAAGAGATCCTATTGATCCTGATTGGAATAAAATATTTGATGCAGCAAGGGACAAAAATATTATTTTAGAAATAAATGGACAGCCTTCAAGACTTGATCTTCCTGATGATCTAGTAAAAAGTGCTATAGAATGGGGAGTAAGACTAATTATTGGATCTGATGCTCATTCTACAAATGAGCTTGGTTTTATGAGGTATGGGGTAGAAAACGCAAGGAGAGGTTGGGCATTAAAAGACAACATTTTAAATACTCTTCCTTATGAAAAGTTTGTAAAAGAACTAAAGTCAAGATAGAATTTCTCTGCATTTAAGTATTTAATTTTATTAAAGCATTTATTAGGAGGTGATTTTTGTGGTACTACCAATTCTTGCATTATTTGCCATTATTGCAGTTCTTGTTATTGGAATATATAACTCACTTGTTACTCTTAAGGTAAAGATAAAAGAAGCATGGAGTCAAATTGATGTTCAATTAAAAAGAAGAGCAGATCTTATTCCAAATATTGTAGAAACTGTAAAAGGATATGCAGGTCATGAAAAAGAAGTATTTGAAAGTGTAGCTCAAGCAAGATCAGCATTACTTGCTGCTAAATCACCTAAAGAAGCTGGAGAAGCAGATCAAATGCTTGGAGGAGCATTAGGTAAACTATTTGCCGTTGCAGAAGCTTATCCTGAACTTAAAGCACAAGAAGGTTTTGTAAATCTTCAAAAGGAGCTTTCAGATACAGAAGACAAAGTTGCATATTCAAGACAGTTCTATAACACTATAGTTAGACAATACAATGAAAAGATAGCTGTATTTCCAAATAATATCTTAGCATCAACAATGGGATTTAAACCTGAAGAATTCTTTGAAGCAACTGAGAGTGAGAAAGCTAAAGTTGAAGTTAAATTTTAAGAGAGGATTAACTATGATTTGTGAAAGTTGTGGAATGCCTCTTGAGGATACCACTAAATCAAAGCATGATGGAAGGTATTGTATTTACTGTCAGAACCAAGAAACAGGTGTATTAGCAACCAAAGAACAGGTAAGAGAAGGTAGTATTAATGCTGCTATAGAGTTTATGGGAAAAACTAAGGAAGAAGCAGAAAAGATGTGTGATGAGTTGATGCCTACTCTTCCAAGATGGCAAAAAGAGTAAAAATAAATAAAAAGCATGTTCTATGTGTTAAGTATGCTGTTTGTGTTGTTATAGAAAAAGATAATAAGCTGTTACTGTTGAGAAGATTTAATACAGGATGGAAAGACGGTTATTATGCTTTTCCAGCAGGTCACGTCGAAGATGACGAGACTTTTAAGCAGGCCGCTGTTAGGGAGCTTGGGGAAGAGTCCAATCTAAGGGCAAAAGAAAATTATTTAGATTTAATCCACGTCGTGGATGTTTCTTCAACTAGTTCTCAGTTTAGATATTTCTACCTTTTCTTTAAATGTAATAAATGGTTTGGGGAAGTTAAAAACAACGAACCTAATAAGTGTGATAACTTGCAATGGTTTGATAAGAAGCATTTACCTAGAAAATTTTCTCCTATATCTTTCCTAGCTTGGAAAAATATTCAAAAAGGTAGTCTTTACTCGGAGTATGGATGGAAGAAAAACAAGGAATTAAGAAAGTCTTAGGTATATTTCCTTTAAATTTACATCAAAATCTGTTTAAATTACTGTATCTATGGCTGAAAATGTAATATCCAAAGAAGAAGTCAAAAGAATAGCAAAATTATCTAATCTTGATGTGTCAGGACAAGAAGAAAAGTTATCTAAAATGCTAAGTGAGACTGTTAAATACATAGAAAATCTTAATGAACTAGATACAACAAACACTCCTGTAACATATCAAGTAACTGGTCTTACTAATGTATTTCAAAGTGATGAAAATAAATCACAAACATTAACTAAAAAAGAAGCATTAAGTAATGCAAGAGAAAACAAAGATGGTTTATTTGCTACAAAAGCAGTATTTGATAGATAACTTTTAGTTGATAGCTAAATAAATACTAAGTAAATGAAAAATTTAAATGAATTAACAATTATAGAATCAATAGAAGGATTAAAGAAAAAAGAATTTAGTTCTGTTGATTTAACCAAAGCTTGTTTAAATAGAATTAAAGCATTGGATAAGAAGATAAAAGCTTTTGTTACTATAATTGAAGATGACGCTTTAAAATCTGCAAGGGAAGCAGATGAGTTAATAGAAAAGAAAGGGTCAGCAATATTTGAAATTAAACCTCTTTTTGGTATTCCTTATGCATGTAAAGATAACTTTTCAACAAAAGGAATAAAAACCACAGCTAGCTCTAATGTGCTTAAAGATTACATTCCTCCATTTGAATCTACTGTTACAAAGAAATTGAAAGAAGCAGGTGCAATACTGCTTGGTAAAACAAACATGGATGCCTTTGCTCATGGATCATCTACGGAAACATCAGACTTCTTTGACACAAAAAACCCTTGGGATTTAGATAAAGTTCCTGGGGGATCATCTGGTGGGTCTGCTGCTGCAGTATCTGCTGACATGTGCATATTTGCAACAGGCTCTGAAACTGCAGGAAGCATAAGAGGACCTGCTGCTTGGTGCGGAGTTACAGGACTTAAACCTACATATGGAAGAGTAAGTAGATATGGAGTTGTTGCTATGGCTTCATCTACAGATAGTCCAGGACCAATAACTAAAACAGTAGATGATGCTTCATATGTTTTAGAAGTAATTGCTGGAAAAGACCCTTTAGATGCTACATCTTCTCCTAAAGAAGTTAAAAATTACTTAACAGAATCCAAAAGTTTTAGCTTAAAGGGATTAAGAATTGGAAAACCAAGATCATACTTTGAAATTGAATTGGAAGATGGTGTTAAACAAAAAGTAAATGAAGCCATTGAAAAACTAAGAAGCTTGGGTGCTGACATTATAGATATGGACTTAATAAGCCCAAAATACTCCATAGCAGTTTATACAATACTTCAAAGATCTGAAGTATCTTCTAATCTTGCAAGACTAGATGGTATTAGATATGGAAATGATAGAACAAACTTTGGATTTGAGGCTAAAAAAAGAATTATGCTTGGAACTTATTCTTTAAGTTCCGGTTACTACGATGCATTTTATGAAAAGGCACAAAAAGTCAGAACATTAATAATTGATGATTTTAATAAATCATTTGAAAGTGTAGATGTTCTTGTTGCTCCAACAATGCCTTGTGTAGCATTAAAGCTTGGAGAAAGCGAAAAATCTTCTATGTTTGGAGAACTTATGGACGTTTTAACAGAACCAAGTAGTGTTGCAGGTCTTCCTGGCATTTCTATTCCTTGTGGGTTAGCAGATAATATGCCTGTAGGAATACAATTTATGGCAAATCATTTTAACGAAGATAAAGTAATTGGAGTAGCCAAAGTTTTTCAAGAGAAGACTGATTATCGCAAGTCAAAACCAAACATATGAAATCACTAATGATAGGAGTAGCTGTATTTATAGTAACTTTAGTATTTGTAAATGTATTATTGTTTGGAGTTCTTGGGATAAATGCGTCTAGTTTGTCTATAAAAACACTACTTATTGTAGAAGCAGTTTTTGGAGGTTTCTTTACATTTCTTTACTTTATGACCAGTAAGAAAATTTAAATAAATGAAGTAAAGGATAATAAAGCAGGATAGGAATATGTTTTTAGATTTTATATTTAAAAAGAAAATAAATAAAGGAAGCAAAGGTTCTGTATCTTTATCTACTGTAGAAAATATTAGAAGAGATTGGGAGAATATTAATGTTTTAGTTTCTCAAAAAGGACCTTCTCAATTAAGACAAGCTTTAATTAGTGCTGATAAATCCTTAGATAATGCTTTAAGAGATATTGTTGGTGGTGAAGCAATGGGAGAAAGATTAAAAGAATCTCAAGATTTATTTGATAGGAGTTTGTACAATAAAGTTTGGGAAGCACATAAACTTAGGAATAGTTTAGTTCACGAATCTGGTTTTGAACCTCCATATTTTGTAGTTATAGAAGCTATAAATAACTTAAAGGAAGCTTTGTATATATTAGGAGTAAAAGTTTAAAGCTATGAAGGAAAGCAAAGAAGATAAAAAAGTAATATTGATAACAGGAGGATCGGAAGGATTAGGAAAGGAAATTGCAAAGAAGCTTTGCAAAGGTAACGATGTTGTTATTCTTTCTAATCATCAAGATACGTTAGATGATACTGCAAAAGAATTAGGTTGTGATAAATATTTTTGTGATATTACAAATGTAGAAAATATTAAATCTGTAGTTTCTGAAATTGAAGCTGAATACAAAAAAATAGATGTGTTAATAAATAATGCTGGAGTGTGGGTTGGAGGGGAATTAGATGAAAATGAGTATAGTGATATTGCAAAGGTAATCCTTGTAAACACTGTTGGAACAATAAATATAACTAAGACTGTTCTACCAATAATGAAAAAACAAAAATCAGGAAAGATAATAAACATAAATTCAGTAAATGGGCTTGAAGTTAAACCAGAAAGAAGCATTTATATAGCTTCCAAATGGGCAGTTACTGGTTTTACTAAAGCAATGAGCAAAGAACTGGAAAAGTACAATATTAAAGTAGTTGGAATATACCCAGGACTTATGAAAACAAACTTATTTAAAAATGCATGTGCTAATAGAGACATGAGTGAAGCAATGGATCCAGAAAAGGTTGCAAGAATAGTTGAAATAGCAGTTTTCTTTGATGATATAAATCTTGATGAAGTTGTTCTTAGAAAGAATGGTTATTAGTTGAGAAATATTTAACTGAATTGGATAAATTTGATATGAAAAATAGTTTAAGAATAACAAAAGAGAATTACAAGCTAGTCTTAGGATTAGAAATTCATTTGCATCTTAATACAGAAACAAAGATGTTTTGCAAGTGTAGTGCAGACATTTGGGAAAAAGAACCCAATTCAATAACATGTCCAGTGTGTCTTGGACTTCCTGGGGCCCTTCCTGTTCCAAATGAGGAAGCAGTTAAAAAGACTCAAATTTTAGGGTTAGCTTTAGGTTGTTCTTTGAATGAAAATACAAGGTTTGATAGAAAACACTACTTTTATCCAGATCTTCCAAAAGGATATCAAATTAGTCAGTACAAGCAACCATTATGCAAAGAAGGTGTGGTGGAGTTAGATAATGGTTTCAAAGCAGAAATAGAAAGAGTTCATTTAGAGGAAGATGTAGCAAAATCTATTCATCAAAAAAATAAAACTCTTCTTGATTTTAATAAGTCAGGAGTTCCCCTTGTTGAAATTGTTACTAAACCTATATTTAGTGATGTTAAGGATGCAGTAGAGTTTTGCAAGAAAGTTCAATACGTTGTGAGATTTTTAGGTATCGGGGATGTTGACATGGAGAAAGGTCAAATGAGGCTTGAAGCAAATATTTCTTTAAGAACAAAAGAAATGGAAGAAAAAGGAGAGCTTGCTCCATATAAAGTTGAAATTAAAAATATTAATTCATTTAGATTTATGGAAAGGGCAGTTAATGCTGAAGTTGAAAGACAGCTTGAAGTATTTGAAAGGGGTGAAATGCCATTTCAAGAAAATAGGGGGTTTGATGAAGATAAAGGAGTTACTGTTTCTCAAAGGAGTAAGGAAGAAGCTAAGGATTATAGGTATTTTCCAGAACCAGATATTCCTCCAATGGTGTTTAGCAAGGATTATGTTGAGAGTCTAAAGAGAGAAATTCCGGAGCTTCCTTATAATATTAAACTAAGGCTTGTTTCAGAATGCAAAATTACTGCTGAATTATCTGTAAGGCTAGTAAACAATTTAAGCAAAGAAATGATTAAGAAGTATGAACATCTAGTAAAATTAGGTTTAGATGGAACAAAAGTTGCTAATGCTTTAATAAACAAGAAAGAAACACACAATATGTCAGATGATGAGTTTAGTAACTATATTGGAGGAGCAAAGGAATTAATTAATGATAGTGAATTAGAAAAAGCTGTTGAAAAAGTTTTGGAATTAAATCAAAAGGCTGTTACTGATTACAAAAATGGTAAAGAGAATTCACTTCAGTTTTTAATTGGACAAGTTATGAAAGAAACAAAAGGGAGTACTACACCAGACAAGGTAAGAGAAGCTCTAAGGTTATTGTTAAAGAGAAGCACAGATAATTAGTATATCTGTGCTTTGCTGTCTTTAGATTAGGTAAACTTGATTGGCAGATTTCTAAAAGCCTCCTGAAAAGACTCTAGACCTGTTAGGATCATCCCTTGCAGAACTACATTAAAGAATGAGATGTCTACATTGCTTAGTTCCATTTCGCTTCCTAGTAGAACCTGATTGCCCTTTATACGCCACATTTGAACTTTTGGTGTTTCACAGCCTTTTATAGTTATGACACACCTTCCAACGGATCCCTCTACGTCTTGTATCGTTGGTACTTTGTCATCTGGGATGAAAATTACAGCCTCTGCGTCAATTGGATCCTCTGGTCCTTCTTCTACTTTGATTACAAAACCATCACCTCTAATTTCTACTTTTTTCATTATCTTCTCCTTTTATATATTTGTCGGAATTGTATCATAACTGTTCTATAGGTGATAAAGAAGTGCTGTGATACTACAACTAACATTTGTAAATTATTAAGAACTAACCTGTTAATATTACTTTGTATGGAATTAAAGTTTGATCCAGAAAACCCAATATACACTCATGTCACAAGCATAGATTTAGTGAATCAAGCTTTAGATGAATTAGAAAAAGAAAAAGTAGTTGGAGTAGATATTGAAGGCACATCTCTTGATCCATACGATACTGTTGTTTTAACCGTTCAAGTTGGAACTCCTACTAAATCCTTTATATTTGACGCTAGACAATTACAACTTGGAGAAATTCCAAGATTTAAAAACTTCTTAGAAAACAATAAGATTATTAAAATACTTCACAATGGAAAATTTGATTACAAACATATTAAACAAAATCTTAAGATAGAAGTAGCTAACATTTATGACACAATGTTAACAGAAGTTGTGTTAAACATGGGTATAGGTAGAGGATATTATTCATTAAAAGAACTTGCTGGAAAATACGCAGGAGTTGATCTTCAAAAAGCTATTAGAGAAACATTTGAGACTATGACTGCATCTACAAGGTTAAATGAAAATCAGCTGAAATACAGTGCTATTGACACATTAATTCTCTTTCCAGTCTTTGATGAACAATTAAAGAAACTTAAGAAAGATGATTTAGTAAATATTGCAAAACTTGAGTTTGCAGTTACCAGGGTTGTTGGTGATATGGAATTAAGAGGAGTTCATGTGGATATTAAAAGGTGGAAGGAAATTATTAAAAGTATCTCATTAAAAAGAGATGATCTTGCAAAACAATTTCAAAAGGAAATTAGACCTTTCTTTAAATCAAATACAATAGATCTCTTTGGCAATATTGGAGATTCTATAAATATTAATAGTCAAGCACAGTTAATGGACTTGTTTAATAATAAAATGCATCTTGATTTACCTTCCACTGGAGATGGTATTTTGGAGCTTGTAAACGACCCTATTGTTAAAATGCTTAGAGAATACAGAGGGTATGAAAAACTAGTATCTGCTTTTGGAGAAAATTTAATTTCAAAGATAAATAAAAAGACAGGTAGAATTCATCCAGACTTTAATCAACTAGGAGCATCTACTGGTAGATTTTCATGTAATAATCCAAACTTTCAGCAAATACCAAGACAGTCAGAAAGTGCTCCATTTAGGTCATGTTTTAACCCAGAATCTGGTAATAAGCTTGTTACTACAGATTATTCAACTATGGAGATGAGAATTATGGCAGATCTTTCTGGAGATCCATCTTTGATTGAAGCATTTCAAAAAGGAGTTGATGTTCATTCTCATACTGCTGCTTTAATGTTTGGATTGGAGCTTACTCCTAACTTTGCAAAGGAGCATCCTCAAGAAAGATTTGCAGCAAAGTCAATTAATTTTGGACTAATGTATGGAAGAGGTTCAAACAGTTTAGCAAAACAAATTGGAGTTTCTGCAGAAAGAGGAAAAGAGTATTTAGATAAATATTTTAAACTTTACCCTGGTGTCAGAGCGTTCTTGGATAAAGTTGCAAAGGAAGCAGTAAAGACTGGGTGGAGTACCACTCCTGCTGGAAGAAAGAGATGGTATATAAAACCAGATAAAACAGATCCAGAGTACCAAAGAAAAATTGGACATATTGAAAGACAAGCAAAGAACCATCCAATTCAAGGGACAAATGCAGATGCTACTAAATATGCTTTAGTGTTTCTTCAAGAAAAGATAAAGGAAAAGGGATTTGATGCTTGTCCTGTTTTAACTGTTCATGATGAAGTTGTATGTGAGATAAGAGAAGATCAAGCTGAGGAATGGTCAGTAATACAATCTAAAGAAATGTGTAGGGCAGGCGAGTTGTTTATTAAAAAAGTTCCTGTTGAAGCAAAGGCTTTTGTGGCTGATCAATGGGAGCATTAAAGTGTAGTTAATATAGGTTCTTGCACTCAATAATATAGAGTGCTAATATATGTAACATGGTTTTGTGCCACAGATGCGGGCAAAGACCCGCTAGAATACCAATAACAAGAATAATTGATGGAAAACAAGTCTACATGGCTTTGTGTGAAGTTTGTTATCAAGAAGTTATGGAAGAAACATCAGATACAGCAGGAAAGCTAGAGAAGTTTGGAAGAGACTTAACTTCAATGGCAAGAGAAGGAAAGCTTGATCCTGTTATTGGAAGAAAAGATGAAATTGACAGAGTCATCCATATATTATCCAGAAGAACAAAGAATAATCCTGTACTTATTGGAGATCCTGGATTTGGTAAAACTGCAATAGTTGAAGGTTTGGCTCAAAAGATTGTTGAAGGATTAGTTCCAGAACCATTAAGAGGTAAAAGAGTTTTTATGCTTGATCTTGCATCTATTGTTGCAGGAACTTCTCATAGGGGAATGTTTGAAGAAAGACTTAAAGATATTATTCAAGAAGTTATTAATGCATCTGGTCAAATAATTCTTTTTGTAGATGAACTTCATACGGTTGTTGGGGCTGGAAGTGCAGAAGGTTCTATGGATGCAGCAAATATATTAAAACCGGCATTATCAAGAGGAGAGCTCCAGATGGTTGGTGCAACAACAATTGATGATTACAGAAAGTATATTGAAAGAGATGCTGCTCTTGAAAGGAGATTTCAGCCTGTAATGGTTAATGAACCAACTACTGAGCAAACTGTTGAGATTCTTGAAGGTTTAAGAGATAGATATGAGAAACATCATCATGTAAAAATATCAGATGAAGCAATTGAAGCTGCAGTTAAGATGAGTGATAGATATATTAGTGATAGATTTTTGCCAGATAAAGCAATTGATCTTATTGATGAAGCTTGTGCTCTTGTTAGACTTTCTCAAGTTAAGGAACCTGAGAATTTAAAGAATGTTGAAGAAGAAATTGAATCAATAAACAAAAAACTTAAGAAGAGAGATTTGTCTTCTGATGAGAAAGGTAAATTAAAAGCTAGGTTAGAAGGATTAGAAAAAGTGAAAGCAGAGCTTTTAGAAATTTGGACAAAAACAAAGCTTGAAGAAACTGCAGAAGTTAAGGAAGAAGCTGTTTACAAGGTAGTATCTCGTGCTACTGGCATTCCTCTTGAAAGTTTAAGTGTTGCAGAAAGAGAAAGGCTTTTAAAGCTTGAAGAAACAATTAGCAAGAGGATAGTGGATCAGAAAAGTGCCATTTCTGTTCTCTCTGAGGCTATTAGGAGGGCTAGAGCTGGTTTAAAGGATCCTAAAAGGCCTATTGGTGCCTTTTTGTTCCTAGGACCAACTGGAGTTGGTAAAACAGAGCTTGCAAAGGCTTTAGCTGAGGCATTATATGGCAATGAAGATATGATGGTAAGACTTGATATGAGTGAGTATATGGAAAAGCATTCTGTATCCAAGCTTATTGGAGCTCCTCCTGGATATATTGGATTTGATCAAGGAGGGCAACTTACAGATGTGGTTAGAAGAAAGCCTTTTTCAGTTATATTGCTTGATGAAATAGAAAAAGCTCATCCTGATACTTTTAATGCTTTGCTTCAAATTATGGAAGATGGAAGACTTACTGATAGCAAAGGTAGAACAGTAGACTTTAAAAATACGATTCTAATAATGACATCAAATGTTGGAAGTGAATTTTTAAGAAGACATGAAATAGGGTTTGGGAAAGGTGCTAAGAAACAAAAAGAAGAAAATGATAAAGAGTTTGATAATAGAATATCAAGCTTGCTAAAAGATTCTTTTAGACCGGAGTTTTTAAATAGAATTGATGATATTGTTATATTTAAAAATTTAAGTCCAGAAGATACTCAAGAAATAACTAGAAGACTGCTTAAGAGAACTGAGAGTATGCTTGGAGAACAAGGGATAGATATAGATGCTAGTGAATCTGCAATTAAGTATTTATCTGAAAAAGGATACAGTGAAGAGTATGGTGCTAGACCTTTAAGAAGGTTGGTACAAAAGGAAATAGATAATGTTTTATCTAGCATGATTATTAAAAATGAGCTTATTAAAGGAGAAAAGGTTAAGGTTTCTGGTGGTAAGAATGGTTTAGTTATTGATATTTTAAAAGTATCAAAAGTTAAATCTGGAAAAAGGTAATTGAAATATCCTTTTAAATTTGGTACGCTCTTTAAAGCTTATGGCAGAAGAAAAGAAAGATATTAAAAAAGAAGAAGTTAAAGATTCTACTCAGTTAGCTGAGAATGCAGTAGAAGATAAACCTGTTGAGAAGTTTGTAGAAGAAAAGACTGAAGTTAAAGAAGTTGAAGATGCTGAGGTTAAGGAACCTGCAGACGTAATTGAAGAGGAACAAAAAGATGTAGTTGAGGAGGAAGTTGAATTGGAGCCTGTAAAACCAGGTGAAGAAAAGATTCAAGAATTTAGAGTTGGAGATACTATTAAGGTTAGTTACAAGATTGTTGAAGGAGATAAAACAAGAATTCAACCTTACCAAGGTATAGTTATTGCTATTAAAGGTAGTGGTGTTTCCAAGACTTTTACGGTTAGAAAGATATCTGTTGATAGAGTTGGTGTTGAAAGAATATTTCCTATTTGTTCTCCAAATATTGAAGGAATTAAGGTTGTTAAAAAAGGTAAAGTTAGAAGATCCAAGCTTTATTACTTAAGAGAAAGAGTTGGTAAGCAAGCTACTCGTATTAAAGAAAGATATTAGTCTTTTTGTGTTATAATCCAATTTCAAAACACATATAAAGGAGAGATAAATGAGGAAGTCTAAGTTTAAGTACCCAAGTGTTGGAAGCACGTGGGTAGCTCGCAAAGATGTAACAGTGGAGGGTCTTCGAGACAGCTACACTCACAAATTAAAAAAGGGCACACGTGTTAAGGTTATAGGTGCTAAGAAAGGTCCTTTAGTTGTAATTCTAAAAGGTGAGGATCCAGGATCTCGATTTGAAGTTGCAATCAAGGATTGGGCGTCGTTTGATCTTTTACCTTCTATTCTTTTAGTATAGATTACGCTTATCCCGCAAACACAAAATTTGCGGGATTTTCTTTTTCCTATAAGTTTTTACTTTGTGCTATAATCCACTTCTAAATAAGCAAATAAAGGAGAGAGAATGGTAAGTGAAACGGAAGTTGTAGTTCCAAAAAGTAATGATCTGTGGATTGTTACAGGGGATGCTACTTTTCCTTCGGATTGGGAAGAGTATAGACACGGTAACCCTTCAAAAATTGATGAAGGCAGCATTGTTCTAGTATTGTCAAGCACCCCAAATTGTATAAAGTTTCAAGTTGTTCGGGGAAGAGCTGAGTATGAGTACAACGAAAGTAACAATCCAACTGAGTGGCAAAGTAAATTTCGTTTGGTACTTCGAGATGATAAGATAATTGATTTAAATGTGCTTCCTGTTCTTGATAGCTACCATAAATTAGAAATTAATGTACTGAGTTATGAAATTAGACAACTCTTTGAAACTGCTCAGCTTAAATTCATTGCAAAAGATACTGTAGTGAAGGTTCTGTCATACGAAAGGGGGAAGGTGTATCTTAAGATAAAAACTGGGTGCAATTATGGCGAGACAATAGGTATCACCTATCGCGAATTTCTTTGCTACTTTACACATATCTAGTAACTGCCTTTGCTTATCCCGCAAACACAAAATTTGCGGGATTTTAATTTGCTTAAACAGTAGCTTTGAAAGATAATTTACCTATGAGAAAAATATTATCTTCTGTTTATACATTTATTTTAATTGGTATTTTGTTCCTTGGTTGCAGTTTCTGGATATATAAAAATATTAAAGTAGAAGACTTAGTTGGTAGTGCATCTATTCCAAGTAATGTTAGTAAAGATGCTGCTGTTGGTAAGATTGATAATGAACTTAAACTTGAAGTTAGAGATAATAACATTGTTAAAGTAGTATCTCCCGATTCTGTTGAGCTTGTACTTAGTGGAAGTAAAATTGAAAACTTTGAGTCATTTTCAGATATTAGTATTTCCCCAGATAAGAAAAAGATATGTTTTATCGTTCATACTATCACCCCAATGTGGTTGTATGTATCAAATATAGATGGGAGCAACTTAGAAAAGGTTGATTTAGGTAAAAACTGTGTTTGGTCTCCTGACAGCAAATACATTGCTTATAACAACCACACTACAGATGTTTCTCCTGTGAATATAAACTTATATATCCTAAGTACAGATGAAACTAAGAACTTAATAGGATCTTATGTTAAAAATGGATTTATGAGAGTTTATAGCAAGCCTGAATGGATAAGTGGATCTATAATTGAAGCTTCATATTCTGAATTTCCATACAGCAACGTACAAGATCAAACGTTTGGAAAATCTAGTATAAATATTGAATCTGGAAAAATAGTAGATTACTAGAAATATAATAAATTTACTGATATTATTTTTGCATGGAAAAAAGTGTTGCATTCTTACCCTTAATAATTTTCTTTAGTGTATTTGCTCTTCTTACATTTCTTTTCTTTCGTTTTGTATTTAGATTAATTAAGAAAGCAAAAGATAGTTATTGGATTGGAAAAGTCATAGATAAAAAGAGTTTTGAGACTACAGATTCTGATGATAAGGATGTAACAGCCTACTATCTTGTTGTTCAAACAGATGAAGGAAAAGAAAAGAATGTCAGCTTGTCAAAACAGCTGTTTGATGGATTTGAAGTTGGTGATAGGATAGAAAAACCTAAAGGAGTACTCCATCCTAAGAAATTGTAGTTTTTAAGCATATTAGTGTTATAATGTTTATGCTCTCTTACGAATGTTAGAAATCTAGGTAATTTTCTTCAGGCTTTAACGCCCAGACTTATCAAAGCATTTCCCATTTTTTAAGAGACTAAAAAATGTTGTATTTTGTTCTTTGGAAGGTGGTGTGTTAGTTTGACTAAATTATACGTAGGAAATTTACCCTACAGCTTTAATGATGATTCATTAAAGGATATGTTTTCAGCATATGGAAATATAGTATCTGCATCAGTCATCTTTGATAAGATGAGTGGAAGAAGCAAGGGCTTTGGATTCGTCGAATTAGAAGACGATTCAGCAGCTCAAAAAGCTATTGCAGAGCTCAACGACAAAGATATGGAAGGAAGAAACGTCGTTGTTTCTATAGCTAGACCTAGAGAAGAAAGACCTGAAAGAAATTTTAGAAGATAAGATTTATTAGGGAAATACTTTGAAACAAAGACTCCGTGAAAACGGAGTCTTTTGTATTAATTTAAGGTAAAATATATTATATGGTGGGTGCAGACTACAACGATAAAACCTATGATTATACAAAGTACTGGAAAGGAAGAGATTACGAAAATGTATCTGAATTTACTGCATTAAAAAAGCTTCTTCCTGAAGATTTTAATAAAGAGAGAAGTATTATTGACGTGGGCGGAGGATTTGGAAGACTTCTTTCTGTTTATAAAGAAACATTTGGTGATATTTCAATTTTTGATTATTCTGTTAAGTTGCTAGAGATAGCTCAACAAAATGCTAAAAGCTTAGGTTTAAGTATTAATACCATTAATGGAGATGTATATAATCTTTCAAGTTTAGTTGATAGAAAATATGATTGTGTTTCTATGATAAGAGTTTCCCATCATTTGAAAGACTTAGATAAAACGTTTGAAGAAATAAGCAAGATTTTAAAAAATGATGGTGTTTTTATTCTAGAAATTGCAAATAAGGTTCACTTTAAGTCTGTTGTTTTGAATTTACTTAAGTTTAATTTTAAATATTTTAAGAAAGATTCCATTAGTGTTGCTTCCAAAGATGTTACATTTCTTAATCACCATCCAAAGTATGTAGAGGATTTATTAAAGAAACATGGATTTATTATAGAAAGAAGGTTATCTGTTTCTAACTTTAGATCAGCTTTTATTAAAAGAATCCTTCCGTTTGATTTGTTATTAAGATTAGAGAGTGTTTTTCAAGGAATACTTTCTTCAGTTTATTTTGGTCCGTCAATCTTCTATAAAATAAGAAAAATTAAATGAGTGTTGTTCAGTGTAACTTAAATTCCTTATTAACTACTTTCCAAATATCTTCATGTACCTTCTCCTTTGGGTTATCGGATCTTACTTTCTTCCATTTATATATTTTAGCTAGTTTTAAATGTATTTTCCTGTTTTTGTTCCAAACTTCATCTCCTGCATTTTCAAAGATATGATGTTTTTCAATTGAACCTTTAAATCTTTCTCCATCTAGCAAAATTGAAACATCGGGGATTAGAAGATAATTATTTATTTCTAATAACTTATTGTGTTCTATTCCTTTGGTCATTCCCCATGCAATTCCTGTACCTATATAGTCTTCAGCAATAACATGCACTCCAGACTTTAAACATGTTTCCAAAACATTTTGAAAGTCCTTTCTATTTTGGGCATATAATTTTTGAAGGTTTAAATCAGGTATTCTTTTAATTCTTTTGGAACTATTCTTAATATTTCTTTTTATCTCCGGTCCTGTAGGTTCTAAACCATAAATAGGGTATTTAACTAGTAAAACTTGTTCGTGATATTCGGTAATTATTCTAGATGCTAGCATTCCTATTTGAGTGGATTTTCCAATGTTATTTGGTCCGTAAAGAACTATAAATTTACCACGTGTTTTTGTATCTAAGTATTGCATAGTGAAATATGGCTTTTGCTATGGATTTTAATCTGATTATAACC
>JBAQUF010000061.1:0-7192 GCA_049297375.1 Patescibacteria group bacterium | reverse complement strand
TAAGATCATCAGCGACTGCAGAAGATCTTCCAGAAGCTTCATTTGCAGGTCAGCAAGCATCTTTTCTTGAAATAAAAGGCTGGCAAAGTGTTGTTAAGCATGTTCAAAAATGCTGGGCTTCCCTTTTTGAAGCCAGAGCTATTTTCTATAGAGTTACCAATAAGTTTTCACATATGAAGGTAGGAATTGCAGTTCCTATACAGCTAATGGTTCAATCTGATACATCAGGAATACTGTTTACTGTGAATCCTGTAACTAATAATAGAGATGAAGTGTCTGTAGAAGCAGGTTTTGGTTTGGGGGAGCCAATTGTGCTTGGTGAGTTTACACCTGATCAATATATTGTTAATAAAAAAACAAAAAAAATAGTATCAAGATTTATAGCTACTCAAACTTGGCAAACCACTTTAGCAGGTAAAAAGGTTCCTGTATCTAAGAAATATCAAAAAATGCAGAAGCTTACCAACAAGCAAATAGTAGACCTTGCTGAAATAGGTATAAAACTTGAAGAGCATTACGATCATCCTCAAGATATTGAGTATGGAATAGAAAACGGAAAGATTAGGATAGTTCAAACAAGACCTGTTACTACCCTCGTCCATAAGACTTCAAATGTTGTAATTGAAGAAGGAAAAGGTGCTAGGGCCATTCTTGAAGGTTTAGCAGCATCTCCTGGAGTGGTATCTGGAAAAGTTAGGATAGTTAAGGAGCCTAAAGAAATAGGAAAAGTTAGAGAAGGGGATATTTTAGTAGCTGAAATGACTAATCCTGATTATGTTCCTGCAATGAAGAGAGCTGGAGCTATTGTTACTGATCTTGGGGGAAGAACAAGCCATGCTGCAATAGTTAGTAGAGAGCTTGGAGTTCCTGCTATTGTTGGAACTCTTAATGCTACTAAAATGCTGTCGAATGGTGAATTAATAACAGTAGATGGTAAAACTGGAAAAATATATGAAGGAGATATTACAAAAATTGTTGAAGAAACTAGTAAATCAAAGGTTGATCTTTCAAAAGTTAAAACGGCTACAAAGATATATGTAAACTTAGCTGAGCCAGAACTTGCATCAGAAATGGCAGCAAGAAATACAGATGGAGTAGGACTTTTAAGAGCAGAATTTATTATGGCAAACATAGGGACTCACCCAAAGAAGTTTATTAAAGATGGAAAAAGAAAGGAATTTATAATAAGACTGGCTGATGGACTTGAGAAGTTTGCAGAAGCATTTAGTCCTAGACCTGTTATTTACAGGTTTAGTGATTTTAAATCAAATGAGTATGCAAATCTTAAGGGAGGAAAAGAGTTTGAGCAAGAGGAACCAAATCCAATGATAGGTTATAGGGGAGTATCTAGATATATAAAAGATGCTGATGTATTTGAAATGGAGCTTGAAGCTATAAAAATAGTAAGAAATAAGAAAGGATTAAAAAACCTTTGGATAATGATGCCATTTGTTAGGACTGTAGAACAGTTGAGAGAAGTAAAAAAAATAGTAGCTGCTTCAGGTTTAAGAAGAGGCGGAACGTTTAAGTTTTGGATGATGGTCGAAATTCCTTCTAATGTAATTTTACTTGATGAATTTATAGATGAAGGAATAGATGGTGTATCTATTGGAACAAATGATTTAACAATGTTGATCCTAGGGCTTGATAGGGATAATGAAAAGGTTGCTGACACTTATAGTGAAATGAATCCAGCTGTCTTATGGTCATTGGAGAAAATAGTAACTACTTGCAGGAAAAGGAAGATAACTTGCTCTGTATGTGGTCAAGCCCCATCGGAATTTCCAGAGTTGGTGGAAATGCTTGTTGATTGGGGAATTACATCGGTATCAGTAAGTCCAGATGTGATAGAAAAAACAAGGGGTATTGTATACGAAGCAGAAAAGAAAGTTTTATCCAAAAAGGACAAAGATAAGGATAAGAAATAATTATAAAGTTATATGTCTAAGATAGATAATATTAGATGTCAAAAGATTCTTGATTCAAGGGGAGATTGGACAATAGAAACAAAGGTAACTTTAGATGATGGTACTGTTGCTGTTCAACCAGTCCCATCCGGAGCTTCTATTGGAGAAAACGAAGCAGTATATGTTGATGAAGAAAAAGCATCTGATTTTGTTTCTACTTCTATAAACGATATTCTTCAAGGTAAGGATCCTGGCAATCAAAAATTAATAGATGAAACTTTAATAAAAATGGATGGTACTCACAACAAGAGTAAACTAGGTGCAAATAGTATCTTGTCTGTATCCTTAGCTGTAGCTCAAGCATCAGCTAAAGCTCAAGGTAAAGAACTTTATAACTATCTTAGTATTCTTTACTCTGGAAAAGAAAAGAATAGTGGAGATCTTAAATTCCCTAGCCCAATCTTTAATATAATAAATGGAGGAAAGCATGCTAGAAACAGCCTTTCATTTCAAGAATTTATGATTATTCCTGCACTTAATATTCCTTTGAATAAGACCATTGAAATGGGTGCTAGTGTATATAAAGACTTAAAACAAATATTATCTGAAGAAGACTTTGAAACAGGAGTGGGGGATGAAGGAGGTTTTGAACCTCATGGTTTATCTTGTGATACAGCATTAGATTTCCTTCAGCAAGCTGTAAGTAAACAATATGAAGCTGGAAGGGATTTCTTTTTTGGTATGGATGTTGCAGCAGGGTCATTTTATGAGGATGGAAAGTACCATATAAATGAAGAGCATTTGGAATTGAGTTCAAGCGAGTTAATTGATTACTATGTAAACATATTATCTAAGTATGAACTTATTTATCTTGAGGATCCTTTATTTGAAAAAGATGAATTGGCTTGGAAGGAAATATATAAGAAATTTTCAGATAAATTAATGATAGTTGGGGATGATCTTGTAGTAACTAACCCTAAGATACTTGATAAAGCAATAAAGGAAAAGATGTTAAATGCAGTTATTGTTAAACCTAACCAGATAGGAACTTTAACCGAAACCTTAGAGTTTATTAAAATAGCAAAGAAGTCAAAGCTAAGTGTTATTATTTCTCATAGAAGTGGAGAAAACGCTAATGACTCTTTTATATCAGATCTTGCTGTTGCAGTCGATGCTGATTTTATCAAGTCAGGAGCTCCTGCAAGAGGAGAAAGAGTAGCAAAGTATAATAGACTTCTTGAGATATTTTATGGATTTTAAACCTACAAGTTTGGATGGACTTATTTTCTATTACAGTAATTTAAGATGTCACTAATGACTACTTGTTCTTTCTTAAGTTCTTCCTTACATATATCCAGGGTGAGGGCGTTACTCTTTTCGTTGAACTTTGCAGATAAAAGTTTTACTAGGTCTTCAAAAGGCATGTCTCTCATGAATCTTACTGCATATAAGAAGCCTCTGATGGACAGAAATTTATAACAGTCTGCGTTACAGCATATTTCCGATTCAACAGAATAGAACTTTTTTACTCCGTGATGTTCCAAAATACAGTGCCTTATGTTCTCTTTTATGTTTTCTTTGATATTAAATCTTTTCAATATAGCATTAGCACCTTCTAAGGACATTTGTATATGTTCATTTTGTCTATTTTCCTTTATAGCTCGACCAATTAGAAGGTCCATTAGTAATGTACCAATCTTTACAACATTTACATTAGCATTTAGATTCTTAGCAAGTTTTATACCCACTTCATAGGATAAATCAATCTGAAGTTTTGGAGGTGTACCCGTTTCCTGAATTTCTTTATATATTGATTCCTGTGCAGTTTTTACTAAATCTTCCATAACTGTTATTGATCTTCTCTAATTATGTATGACGCATAATCTTGTCCTAAAGGTGTCTCAATCCTAGATGTTTCTTCATCATCCAGATGTTCAAAATATTTTCTAAATCCTCTCATTGAATTTCCATGGCATGAAATTGCAACCTTCATCTTTGTTCCTTTAACTTGATTTACTAAATCATCACAGAAATCGGATACTCTTTTGCATACCATATCTATACTTTCTCCATTTGGTGGTAAGTAGTCATAATCTCTTCTTATCTTCTTTAACTCTTCTGGATTACTCATCTGAATTTCTAATTTACTCTTACCAGTAAAATCCCCATAAGATCTTTCTTTTATTCTTTCATCAGTTTCAATCTTAAGATTTTTAGCAGATTCATTTTGTGACATAGCTATTTTCATTGTTTCTGTAGCTCTTATTTGAGGAGAAGATATTAATCTATCAAATTTAATATTTTTAAGTTTTTCTGCAAGAATTTCTGCTTGTTCTTCACCTTCCTTGGTTAGTTTTGATTCTCTCCATCCACTAAATATGAAATCTTTGTTGTCATCAGTCTGTCCATGTCTAAATATGTAAATGGTTGGGTAATCATCCGATTCTTCTTTAGGTAGTTCATCTACCTTCTTGTAATTAAGTAAATCTTTTGCTTCCTTCTCTTTATTGCTATTTCCTAAATTATTTTCTCCATTGGTTATTAATTTTGATCTTTGCCTATAACCCCAGAAAAGAAGAGCAAGAATTCCAATCACAATAATTATTTGCATTATTGTTTCTGATTTATCTAACCCATTGATGATTGATTCTGAGGCAGATAGTCCTGTATATCCAAGGTATAAGAAGAATAAGCTTCTGACTATAGTTCCAAAGAAAGTAGATACAATAAAGTTCTTTTTATTTAGTTTAATAAATCCGCAAGTTATAGATATTGGAGAACTAGGCATTATTGGAATTGATCTTAAAGCGAAAAGTACTAACCAATCTCTTTTTGTTCCATTGAAGTATTTTCCAATCTTTTCAATGTTTTCATGTTCTATTCCAAAGAATTTACCAAATTTAGGAATAAATACATCCTCTAATTTATCAGTAATGATGTATAAGAACCATGCTCCTAAAGTTTTTGAAATAGATGCAATTACTGCAATACAAAGAATATATGTTAAGGCATTATTCTGAGCTTTAGTAATGGATCCTGCTGTAGTTAAAACAAAAGGAGATGGGATTGGTGCTATAACTTCCTCAAGAAAAGATCCAATTGCAGTAAATAGCTCAAGAGGTACTTTTACAGCTAGAAGCTCTAGATATGTAAGTATTGGTTGAATTAAGTTAGTCATATTGTAAGCAAATTTAAGTTTACAGCAGTGTGTTTAGTTAGTAAATCCATAGGAGTTGTGAGCTTGTAGTATTTGACATGAAGTTAACCTACTTATATAATCCACATTAAAATCTAAGTAAAGTAAAGTAAAGGAGGATGGTATGGAGTGGAAGTACAA
The DNA here is from genome assembly GCA_049297375.1 of Patescibacteria group bacterium. Taxonomy (GTDB): domain Bacteria; phylum Patescibacteriota; class WWE3; order UBA101185; family UBA10185; genus JAAZNV01. The sequence goes on along the minus strand of JBAQUF010000061.1, from coordinate 1,948 downwards.
CTGCGTGTATATGCCTGCAGAAACTGGAGAAAAAATGAGTAGAAAGCTGAATGAGCTGGCTAAAGAAGGGTGGGAGTTGGTAAATGTAATAGGTGATGTTACAGGACACTATAACTCTTCGGGTGACATTGTTCCTGAAACAACTGGTTACACCCTTTTCCTGAAGCGTCCCCGAAGTTAAACTAACAGGTTTGGCGTAATCCTAATTCAAAAACGCCTTTTTTTACTTTCCTTGTAAGTACTACCCTTAAGAACAGTCAAATTATTTATTGTATCTTCTCACTATTCCAGTAACCACTCCTTGTATTTTTACTGAATTTGCATCAACAATGATTGGATCCATATTGTCATTTGCAGGTTGAAGTCTTATCTTTCCATTCTTTTCTTTATAAAAACTCTTTAAGGTAGCAAATCCATCATCAATTAAAGCTACAACTATTTGCCCGTTATCTGCAGTTTCTTGCTGCTTTAAAACTACAAAATCTCCATCCATAATACCTTCATTTATCATAGAAGAGCCTTTAACTTGAAGAACGAAACATCTTTTGGATTTAGAAACCATATCAGGAGATACCATTACTGTAGCAAGAGGGTTCTCTATAGCTTCTATTGGCTCTCCAGCTGCAATATAGCCAATCAATGGAAGTTCTATTGCACTTAAGTTTGCATTTACTGATACATCAACAATTTCAATTCCTCTTACTGCCCCTTCGTATCTCTTAATAATGCCTTTTCTTTCCAATGCTTGAAGATGTTCATGAACAGTTGCAAGAGAAGACAAATTCATAGAATCTGCTATTTCTTGAAGAGTGGGTGAGTACCCATTAATTTGAATATACTGAGAAATAAAGTCTAAAATTTGTTTTTGTTTTTTATAAAGAGTTACAGGGCTCATTTTTACTCCTTACGAAGATTAAATTACGTATTTTCTTCGTATTTATACGATACCGAATCTTATACGAAGATGTCAAGGGGTAAAAATTAGCACCTAGAAAGTTTTTATCTAGGTGCTATGTAAAAACGAAGTGCCTTTTAGTTTTTTTCTTTTACCATGCCGACATCACTTGGTTTCAGGTTCTTTCTTAGGTAAATAAAAAGACCTTTATGTACACCTGAATCGATCTGAAAGCATTGAGGGAGTGTAGAAACGTTGCAGTTACAACACCTAATTTTTGCTCCCTTTTCTATGGTGATAGTCCCACCAACTAATGCAGAAAAGTTTTCAGTATCTCTTTCTGCCACGTAAGTTACACCGACTTCCCACTTATCTGGTTTCTTATTCAATCTCTCCTCCTTTTGTTTTGTTTGTGTTACTTTACCGAAAATAACCCAAAGATGTCAAATCCTTTTTATGTTATTATTTTTCTATGTTTAAAATTCAATCTCCTTTTAAACCTACCGGAGATCAACCACAAGCAATAGAAAAGCTAACTAAAAACCTGGAGAAAGGAAAAAATGACCAGGTTTTATTGGGTGTTACTGGAAGTGGCAAGACTTTTGTAATGGCAAATGTAATTAAAAATATAAAGAAACCCACTCTCGTTGTATCACATAATAAAACTCTTGCTGCACAGCTCTATCAAGAATTTAGAGAATTTTTTCCAAATAATGCTGTTGAGTATTTTGTTAGCTACTATGATTACTACCAACCTGAAAGCTACATTCCTTCAACAGATACATACATAGAAAAGGATTCTGCAATAAATGAAAAAATAGATAAATTAAGATTATCTGCAACTACATCTTTAATGACAAGAAAAGATGTAATAGTTGTATCTTCCGTCTCTTGTATTTATAACTTAGGATCTCCAGCAGAATACAGCAAGGTAGCAATAGAACTTCGAAAAGGAATGAAGTTAAGGCTTAATGATTTACTCATAAGATTATCTCAAACTCATTACGAAAGAGCTGACTATGATTTTAAAAGAGGAACGTACAGAGTAGTAGG
>JBAQUF010000060.1:0-1534 GCA_049297375.1 Patescibacteria group bacterium | reverse complement strand
GATGCATTGCGAGCAGTCGAGGGTCGGGAAGGTCTCGGAGAGCTGGGCCATGTGGCCGCCGATGGAGGGCTCCCGCTCGACCAGGATGACTTCGTGGCCGCAGTCGGCGATGTCCAGGGCGGCCTGGATGCCGGCGATGCCGCCGCCGATGACGAGGGAGCGTTTCGTGACCGGGACGGTGATGGCGGGGAGGATGCGGTTCTTTTTGACCCGCTCGACCATCATGCCGACGATTTGGATCGCCTTTTGGGTGGCCTCTTCCTTGTCCTCATGGACCCAGGAGCAGTGTTCGCGGATATTGGCCATCTCGCAGAGGAAGGGATTCAGCCCGGCCGCTTCGACGGCTTTACGGAAAGTTTTTTCATGCATGCGCGGCGAGCAGGCCGCCACCACGACATGGGTGAGTTTCTGCTCCTGGATGGCCTTCTTCAGGAGGTTCTGGCCCGGGTCGGAACACATGTATTTGTAGTCGGTGGAGAAGGCTACGCCGGACATCCGGCCGACCTCCCGGGCTACGCGCTCGACGTCGACGGTCCGGGAGATGTTCTCGCCGCAGTGGCAGATGAATACGCCTATTCGTGACATGCTACAGTAACCCCTTTTCTTTCAACAGCGGTGTCGGGTTGACGATCATGGCGTCTAATCCCAGTTTGTCCGGCCCGAGACCGACGGAAAGGCCGACCAGCTGGGTGAGGTAAAAAACCGGCAGGTTATAGCCGGTCTTGTAGATCCCCTCGATCTCCTTCTGGCGGATATCCAGGTTGCCGTGGCACAGGGGGCAGCCAACCATGATGCAGTCCGCGCCGGCCGCCTTGGCGGAGTCAAGGATGGCGCCCGTCAACTGGATGACGACGCCGGGACGCGAGAGGGTGAAGTTGGCGCCGCAGCATTCGAGGCGGTGGCTCCAGGCCACCGTTTCGGCGCCGGCCGCCTCGACCACCCGCTCCATGATGGTGGGGGCTTCGGGGCAGTCGAGGTTCGGGACGTCGGTGGGACGGGTCAGGAGGCAGCCGTAGTAGCAGGCGACCTTGAGGCCGGAGAGCGGTTTGCTGACGGCTGTCGCCAGGCGATCCAGTCCCAGGTCCGTGGCCAGGATCTCCAGCAGGTGTTTGACCTTGCCGTCCACTTTGACCGGAGCGGCGATGGCTTTTTCCACCTGGGTGCGCTTGACGGCATTCTCACCCAGGATATGCTGGGTCGTCTTCAAGCGCGAAAAGCAGGCGGCACAGGCTACCGCCAGGTCGCCTTCGACCTTGTCGGCCAGTTCCAGGTTCTTGGCACAAAGCGAGAGCGACAGCAGTTCGTCGACGTTGTGGGCCGGGGTGGCGCCGCAGCAAAACCAGTCGGGAACTTCGGTCAGCCCGATTTTGAGCGTCTTGAACAATTCACGGGTCGAGAGGTCGTATTCGCCGGCAGAGGCGTGCAGCGAGCAGCCGGGGTAGTAGGAATAGTTGAGGATTTTTTTCATGTATATAGCCTTGTAGTAAAAAATGTTGAATTTTGAATGTTAGATTTTGAATTACAGGCTTTTCAA
>JBAQUF010000059.1:0-2483 GCA_049297375.1 Patescibacteria group bacterium | reverse complement strand
CCTATACCTTCCCTTGAAGCAATAACAATATCAAATCCTTGATCTTTTATCCAAACACTTAGCTTCTTTAATTCTTCAATAGGAGCGGACAAATCCATATCTGCCATGTAAATTAATTCCCCTTTAGCTTCTTGCATTCCTGTCCAAACTGCATAACCTTTACCTCTGTGTGGATTATTAATAAGTCTTACCTCAGGATTCTCTTTTATATATTCTTCTACCTTATCTGCTGTTATATCTTTGCTTCCATCATTTATAACTAAAACTTCAAATGAGTTACAAAAACCTCTCATAAAATTAACAACTTGAGTTAAAGAACTTGTTACCTTATCTTCTTCGTTATAAGCAGGAATAACAACAGAATATTCAATCATTTCTTACTCCTCCAAATTATTTTGTTATAAACAGTAAAATTCCAGATCAAACCAGCCACTATCCCTATAAAAAAAGCAATATTAAAAACTACAAAAGTATTTCCAAAAGAAGAAACAAAAAAACCCACTAAAAGTGATCTAAATATTATAGGAATATATGAAGAAATACAGTAAACAATAAAATATTTAATCTTTTTAGACACACCTTTTATTTTGTTTTCACTAAATGACCAAAAATTATTTAATAAAAAGGTAACCATCATTGCAATAAGACCTGATGCGAGAGGGGCATTTTTTGAGCTAAGGATTGTTACCCTAAATATATTTGCAAGACCTGCGTCAGTTACAAGACCAACAAGTCCAACTGCACAAAACTTGAGAAACTTTTGAGTGTCCTTGTCTCTTAATCTTAGTTTGATAACAACCTTTAAAGAGTCGCTCATGTTATTCTTTTCCATTTTGGAGTCCCCTTCATCTCTTGTTTGGAATTGAATAGGAACTTCTTTTATTTTTGCACCAGCTTTGTGCATTTTATAAAGAAGATCCATCTTATAAGCAAAACCTTTAGACAAGATATTATCTAAATCAATAGTGTCTACAAAACCTTTCACTCTTGACACTTTATAACCAGTAGTAAAGTCATTTACACCTTTTATTCCTAGAATAATCTTAGAGGTGAGATTACCCAACTTACTAAAAAGCTTTCTTTTCAACTCCCATTCCTTTGGAATGCTCCCTCCTTTTACAAATCTAGATCCAATAACATAGTCGTACCCATTATCAATTTCCTTAATTAGGCTTGGAAGTTCTTTGGGATTATGTTGAAAGTCAGCGTCCATTTCAACAACAACATCAGCCTTTAACTCATTCATTGCATACTTAAAACCATAAGCATAGGCAGCTCCAAGTCCTGCCTTTTTCTCCTCCATTAATAAGTGTACAAAAGGAAATACAGGTGACTTCTCCCTTACTACTTGTGCGGTACCATCAGGAGAGTTGCCTTCAACCACAAGAATATGCATTTCATGATTAGGAATATTTTTAAATTCGACACTTAATGCATCTATTAAACGTCCAATATTTTTTGCTTCGTTATAAGTAGGTATAACAACAACTATTTTCATATTTAAATGCTTAAGACAGTAAACAGCAGAAGAAAGACCAGTATACCAAAAAGAACGTACTCATAGACAATCATCCTGGTAAGTCTTTTTCTTAAAATATGGTGAAGTATACCCCAAAGTATATAAAAAATTGAGCCAACACCAGATATTATGAGAAGTGCATCCTTATCAAATCTATAAGTAGTAAGAAAAATGATAAAAACTACCATTCCAACAAACAAAACTATATATTCAATTAAATGTTCTTTCATATCTTCCATCATAAAACTATACCTGGTTGAAGGACAAACCAAACACTAGCAATAACTACAATAAGAATCATTAAGTGTGCAAAAGTTTGTCCTGTAAATTTATTTATACCTCTTTTTCTTGAATACCACATATCAATAGCAAGCAAAGATCCAACAAATCCTCCAAATGCCAAGCTAATGCTTTTAGTAGCTAAGGTCATATCAATTTTTGGTGTAGACACTGCTGTAATTGTTGAAGAGGGTTTAGAAGAAGCTTCTATTGCTGATGTTTGACTACCCTTAACGGGTTCCGAAGCAGTATTGCCTTCGCTTTCAAGAACACTTTGTTCTTCGTATACACTAGCAACCATGGAAGGCTCTCTAGGTCTCCCAAACATTTGAACAACTAATGTAGTTTCATAGCCATTCATAACCCCATTTACCACTGCAAAACCAACCTCATCATAATTTGTACCAAGAAGATTGCTTTTATGGGATGGGGATTTGTACCAGGCTTCAACAACTTCCTTTGATGTTGAAAAGTTCTTAGCTAAGTTTTCACCTGCATAAATGTAGTCATAATTTTGAGCTAGTATAAAATCCCATGGCTCTGCCCCATCAGGTGCAATATGAGCCCAATACCCATCTTTAAACATATCAGCAGCTTTTGCTTGAGCTGCAGACGTTAATTTGGAATTGAGCTTTAAATCAGAAAGACCTGCGTCATCTCTTTTTTTATTTGTGTAATCAAGAAG
>JBAQUF010000058.1:0-12510 GCA_049297375.1 Patescibacteria group bacterium | reverse complement strand
CTTATATGCTGGATACCAGCCAAATACAATTCCAATTAAACATGACACCACTACGGATAACGCTACTGATTGATACGATATTGCAGTTGGAAGCGACATTGCTTTGGTAATAATAACAGATGCTCCTACCCCAATAAGTACTCCAAGCATTCCACCTGTAATTGTTAAAACAACTGCTTCAGTTAAAAACTGTGTAATTATGGTTTTACTCTTTGCACCTAAGGACATTCTTAAGCCTATTTCCATAGTTCTTTCAGTTACTGTAACAAGCATAATATTCATAATGCCTATACCACCTACAACAAGTGATATAGCAGCTATTCCAGTGAGAAGTGTCGTGAAAGTACTAGTTATTTCAGTTGCCGTCTCGAGAATATCTGCTTGAGATGATACGGTAAAGTCAGCATCTGAAGGAGTAGCTTTGTTATGAAGCTCTAACAAAAGAAATCCTAGCTGATTTTGAGCAGCTTCCATAAGCTCATCACTTTTAGCAGTTACGTATATAGTACTAAGATAATCAACTCCAAATAATACCTTCTGAGCAGTTTGAAGAGGAACATAAGCAATCTCATCAGAGTTACTAGCTCCTGAACTGCCTTTTGACTTAGTAACACCTATAACAGTGAAGGATGTTCCATTTATTCTTATACTCTTACCAATTGGATTAACATTTGTACCAAATAAATCCTCTACAGCTGTTGGTCCCAACACTACAACCTTTTCCATATTTTGATTCTGCTGTTCTGTAATGGAAGACCCAGCTGTTAATGTAATATTTCTAATGCTAAAGTATTCACCTGTTACCCCAGATACTTGTATATTTGCGTTGTTTCTTTCGTAAGCAAGTTGAGTTCTTGAACTGTAGTCTGCTGCTACCCCATTTATTGTACTTATTCTTTGTGATGCTCCTATGGCTTGAGCATCTGAATACTTTAATGTTGTGCTTCCTGAGGTTGCGCCTCGTAAGAATCCACTTCTTTGTGCACCTGGTCTAATTATTAATAGATTTGACCCTAAAGATTGAATTCTGTTTTTTACACTTTGCTGGCTTGCTTGCCCAAGTGTCATTAGAGTAATAACTGATCCAATACCTATGATAATTCCTAAAGCAGACAATGCTGTTCGCATTCCATTTGTTTTTAATACTGATATGCTTTCTTCAAATATTTCTATTAATTTCATATATTTTTTTGATCCTTGACTATACGACCATCTACTAAAGTTAGTATACGCTTAGCTTTTTTTGCAATTTCATCATTATGTGTAATTACAATAACAGTGTGTCCATTTTTATTTAGCTCTTCAAAAAGGGAAATAATTTCATTGCTTTGATTAGTGGGTAAATTACCAGTAGGTTCATCAGCTAGTATTATAGCCGGTTCCATTGTTAGTGCTCTTGCTATGGCAACACGTTGTTTTTGTCCTCCAGATAGTTGATTAGGTACACTTCCTAGCTTATCTTCCAAACCTACAACTTTTAGCATATCCTCAGCTTTTTTAGTGCGTTCCTTCTTTGGTATACCACCATACGCCATAGGCATCATTACATTTTTTAAAGATGATATACGTGGTAGTAGGTTATACGATTGGAAAACAAATCCAATTTCCTTGTTTCTAATATCAGCTAACTCATCTTTCTTCATTCCTCCCACACTCTTACCATTTAAGATGTATTCTCCAGAAGTAGGTTTATCTAATGCACCTAGAATATGCATTAAAGTAGATTTTCCAGATCCAGACGGTCCAATAATAGCTACAAACTCCCCTTTATTAATCTTAAAAGATACATCAAATAAAGCTTGTGTTTCTACACCACCATTGGAATATATTTTTGATAATTTCTTTACTTCAATCATAATTATTTCAACAACTTAACACTAAAATAATATTTACATTCCAGGACCACCCATTATCATTCCTCCGCCTCTATCATCTGAAGAGTTTGAAGATGTTGATGTAAAACCTTCTGTTGGAAGTGTACTTAAGATTACTACATCACCTTCGTTTAAACCTTCCAATATTTCCGTATTGGAATCATCGGATATCCCTACCTTCACAGTTACTTTTTTCTGACTTGTTCCATCTGGTACTAAGACGTATTTTGTATCACCTGAGGTGTTAACAGCACCTGAAGGAACATATAATGCATTATCATGGCTGTCTACAATAATATCTGCAGTCACACTCATATTGGGTAATACTAAGTCACTGTCTGAGTCAAACTTAATTATCACTGGGTAATTAGATACTCCACTTGATTGTGTTCCAATTTTATCTATTCCAGTTACCGTACCATCAAATATTTGATCGGATACACTACTTAATGTGAGCTTAGCTTTTTGACCAACCTTAATACTGTTTATATCTACTTCTGTTACATTTAATGAAGCTGTTGGAGTACCTTCTTGCTTTATTGAAGCAACTGTTTCTACAGATCTATCTGAAGTAACTGAGTTTTCTATCTTTGTACCTTCCGTTGCTACTATGTTTGCTATTATTCCACTTGCTGGGGCTAAAATAGTTGATGAGTATGCTTGATATTCTGAATAAGCACTTTCTAAGGCTATTTCTGCTTGTGTTATAGAAGATTTTTGTATTTCATAAGAGTTTTTTGCTTGAGTGTAATCATTTTCTGCATACTTATATGAAAGTCTTTCATCGTGGCTTTGATAGCTATTCTCATCCTTTTCATCTTCAAAAGCTTCTTCTTTCTGCAACATTGAAGTTTCTAAACCGTATAGACTGTTCTTGGCTGATTCTAAACTATTCTTTGCTCTTAAGTATGAAGAGTATGCGTCTGCTAAACTTTTTTCTCCCTCAGAATCCAAGGTTATTTCCATTATCTTTTGTCCTCTTACCACTTCTGTTCCTTCAGTGACATATACCTTTTTAACAATGCCATTAACACTTGTTGTAATAGCAAGGTAGTTTGCTGCTTGTATTGTTCCAGTTGTTGAAACATAAGAAGTAATGGTTCCTTTCTTTACAGTTGATGTAACTTGCTGTTGCGTTTCTGTTTTATTGCTTCCTAAAATCTTTTGTCCTACTAAAATTATTACTGGTACAAGAACAACCATTAGTGCTATCCATTTGTGTTTTAACAATAAGTTTTTTATTTTCATAAACTAAATTATAACTACAAATACTGGGAAATTTCTGAGAATGTTGATTATCTTAATTTCTTTAGTGCTATCAATTGATTGGTAGTGCTACTAAGAATGTAGATCCTTCACCCAGTTTGCTTTTTACACTAATTGAACCTTTGTGAAGATCTACTATCTCCTTGGCAATTGATAATCCTAATCCATAACCATCTGAAATCTTTCTTGTTCTAGAATTATCAACTTTGTAGAAACGATCAAATACAAACGGCAAATCTTTTTCTGATATCCCCATACCAGTGTCTTTCACTTTTATTTCAACTTTTTTATCTTGCTTGCTTACACTTATCTCAACTGTTCCCTTCCTTTTATTAAATTTAACTGCGTTATCAAGAAGGATTGTTATTAACTCCTTTATAGCACCTTTATCTGCACGTAGTAGTATTTCATCTTGTGTGAAATTTGATAGTATATTAATTTCTTGTTTGGTAGCTTTTTGTTTCATAACCTCAATTACTTTGTTTGTAATCTCTACTATATTAAAATCTTCAATACCATTTTTATTATCATAAGTTTGATAACGACTTGCCTTTAAAAGTTTGTTAGTAAGAACTGTTAAAGAATCTATATCTTCAATTACGCTATCGATAATCTTAGAACTTTCTTGAGTATTAAATTTATTGCGTTTTTTCCCAACTTCCAGCTGAGTTTTCATAGATGTGAGTGGAGTTTTTAATTCATGGGCGGCATCTGCAATAAACTTCTTTTGTTTTTCTAACATTTTTTCTATTGGCTCCAGTGTAATTCCGGCAAGAAAGTAGCTTATGCTTCCAGAGACTACCAATATGATGATATTTACAACAAATAAAAGAGTAGTAGTGTTTGCTTTAACATTTTTTATCATTTCCAACCTTGCTAGGTTTTGTGTATTGTTGGGTGGAGGTAGGAATTTTACTTCAAATCGTTGTTCTATTCCTCTTTCATAATTTCCAAGTGCTCTTTCAGTTGATCTAACAACACCAGAATACACAACAACACTAAAAGATACTGTAATGCACATTATTATGATGAGGTACCAAGCTGTTAATTTAATTCTTGCTGACTTTAGCATTTTGTTCCTCCAGTTTATAACCAAATCCCCAGAGAGTTTTTAATAAAGGTTTCATACTTTTAAAAGGCTTGTCTATTTTATTTCTTAAATACCCAATGTATACCTCAACTGTGTTTGGTAGGATATCCGCATCGTAGTTCCATACGTGTTCTATTATGTCTTCTTTTGCAATTACTTTGTTTTTATTCCTCATTAAGTATTCTAAAAGTGCAAATTCTTTTTTTGATAAGTTTATATTTTTACCACCGCGTACTACTGAAAAACCTCTCACGTTCATTTTTAAGTTTTCACATGTTAATTCGTCCGGGGTAAAGCTAGTAGAACGTCTTAAAAGAGATCTAATTCTTGCTAATAATTCTTCAAAAGAAAATGGTTTTGCTAAGTAGTCATCTGCACCTGTATTAAGTCCTGCTATTTTATCTTCTATTTCACTTCTAGCTGTGAGCATTAAGATTAGTGTATGTTTTCCATCTTCTCTTAATCTTTTGCATATTTCCATACCATCCATTCCCGGAAGCATTAAATCTAAGATAATAAGATCATAATCTGTAGTAGATGATAGGTCGTAGCCATCTGTACCTGTTTCAGCAATATCGACAGCAAAACCCTCAAATTCAAGGCCTTCTCTTAAGGCATTTGATATTTTTTTGTCGTCTTCTATAACAAGTATTCTCATATAGATTTATTTAGCAATTTAGCTATATTATAGTCTAAAAATTTAAGGTGTTAGCATTGGAAAGAGCCTCTGCCCTAGGCTCCTTCCTTTATACTAATTACTGGAATCACTTGTCTCCTTTTCTTCTGCTTTTGGGGGTCCCATTTCTGGTATGCCCATTGCAGTTCTTAAGTCAGCTGCAGAGATTCCTAAAGTAGATGCTACATTTTCAAGGTTTAATCTTTCTCCATCTGCTACTGTAAATGCTTCTTTTACTTTATCTTCTGTTACATTTAGTTTTTGTGCTATTGATGCATAATCAATGTTACTTAAGTCAGGACCTTTTCCTTGAGGATTTCCTTCAGGTGATGTTCCATTTCCACCATTGAATTGTGAATTGTTTCCACCTTGTTTATTTCCTGAGTTATTTGAATTTTCCTTTCTAAAGAGTAAAAGTGAAACACAAAGAATAATTGCTAAAGTAGCAATTGCATAAGTAATTTGAGTATTCTTTTTTTGATCTTTCATTCTTATACACCTCCTTAGATAGAAGTAATTTAAGTATTAGTTATAAGATTAATGAAAAATCCTGAGAAAGTGCTTAAGCTTCCATTCATTTAATTTTCTGAGTGTGTAGGAGTAGTAGTTAGAAAAGATATTTTTTAGAAAACATCTTCACAAATTTTCTATAACCCTTTCTTTTCCAAGTATTTTAAGTATTCCGTCACAAATAGTTATTACATCACCATTTTTTACCAGATACATTTTGTTACCTTTGTACACTTTCTTAAGTGGTTCAAACATTTCTTCTTCAAAATGCGGATAAAAATCAAAATCAACTAACCCTAAACCTGGAATTACTTCAGCACCTATCTCAGGTTCGTTTAAAGGAATACACGCAGGATACAGAGTTTTTGCAGTAATCATACTTCCAGCACTTGAACCAACGTAAATAAGTCCATTGTCTAGAAGTTCAACTAAATAATTGTCTAGCTGAGTTCTTCTAATCCAGTACATTAAGTATCCGCACATACCTCCTGCCATCCAGATAATATCCTTGTCCTTTAAAGAGCCTGGAAAATTAGTTTTAGTGTAATCTTCCAATAACATAGGCGTTACTTCTGCACCTAGTGTATTAACTAAGTTCCATGTTTTACCTGTTTTCCATGTACCAAAAGGCTCTTCACCATTAGCAGCGGTTGGAATGTAAGCAATTCTTTTTCCCTCAAACCCATTAACAAAAGTCTCAAGTTTTCTCATACTTTCTGGGTGTTTTGCTTCGGAAGATAAAAATAGTTTCATGATTGGATTTCCTTAACAAATTTTGTTATATGCTTATTTTAACATCAATATTATCTGTCTTAATATGCTATTTTTTAGTCTATATGGCTGAGAGCATATAGGTGTATAACCATATGTATTAATTTACGTTTTGAAACGAGACAAACCCATTGTTGTAGTATGATGAATCCTCTGAATTGACCAACTTCTTACAGTTGGGTCCTACATTGATACTTAGGTTTTTAAGTATAATCTTTTTGTTTTCAGGTTTGTGTTCAGTAATTAGTCCGATTTCCGGCCAATACATTTTTCTGACATATTGGTTGTTTTCATCAAGTCTCTCGTGTACAGGTTCTCTCTCATCAATAATCTTTATTCTTTTATTAGCCAAAATGAAAATCTCAGAATCAATATTGGTCTGCTTATGTATAGCTCGTAAAAAATGTGCTATCAGTATTCTTTCAACCATAATTATTTGAGCTTGATAGTAATAGAGATCCTCAAACTTTTCTTTAAACTCACCATAGTTAATCGGAAATATCTTTGATTTTAATGCCCATTTATAATCCAAAATAAAAAAATCTACTGCCATTGCCTTAAATACGTTTCCAGGTTTACCTGGAAGAGCATCCCAAGTATTTGTTGCTAAATATAAGTCCTTTTCATCCATTTCCTTAATAATTTTAGAAAGAAAGTTTGGATCCAATAACCATGTATCAGCAGAAAGGAAAATTACATAATCAATGCTCCAATGTTGTTTTGAAATTTCAGCAAACCCTTTATCCAGTAAGTCTGCAGCTCCGTGAAAATGACCTTTGTTTTTTACTACAACCAAACTATCTTCCAGATATCTTTCCTGATACCATTCTTTTAATCCGTTATACGTATGAATAATTTTTATATCATTGAAAAGATTTGTGGGTTTCCACAAATTTCTGATTAATTCCATATTGATTTTGGCATCGTCCGTTCTATTGTAAGTTGAAATCACTACCGCTACATTCATGCGAGAATTATAACCGTAAAGATTTATCCCGTACACAGTTTCTCAGGCTCCTGACTGACTGCGTAGGAGTTAGTTGGAACTTTAACAAATTTCTAAACTTAATAAATAGAACGCAAAATGGACTCTAAACTATTTAATTACTAAGTTAAAGTCCGTTCTTTTTTATAGTTCATCCAGCTACTTACCTAGTTTTGCTAACCACCTAATTCTTGGAGATGGGTCATTTCTAGCTGAATTTTTAACAATTTCATTTAACTCTTCTATCGTTTGAAAGGAAACGGTTACATCATAAACATCTTCATTCGTTAAATCCCGTCTGATGTCAATAACCTTAGCTGTTTTTCCTCTATAGAGAGTGGCTGCATCATTTGGTGACCCAGGCCATACCTCTGCATTGGGAGGTATGCTGAGTAGTTCTCCAATTACTGGCACCCAACCGAGGATCCTTACCGCTCCTTCTTCAAGAGGTTTATCAGTACTGATAATAAGTACCTTCTGAGTAGAAACGCTCATTTTCCAACTCCTTTCAGTTATATTTTGTGTAGGAATTATATCGCAATGAATTGATCGCATCAACCTCGCCACTGTATTTATACCAAGGGAATAGCTTTGTAAGCATATTCTCCAGGGTGTAAATGAAACAAATGAGACATTTGGTACAGTATAAAAAAGCATGTCTCAAATATTTGACAAACTTTCCATAAGTGTTATTATGAATATGTATTCATTAGTAATTTAAAAAAAGGGGGTGAATAAAATGCCATACAAAGATGGAACAGGTCCTCAAGGGCAAGGTCCCATGACCGGAAGAGGTTTTGGACCCTGTGGAAATAGTGGAGGTATGGGAAGAAGAATGGGATTCGGAAGAGGTTTTAGATCTTGGTTTGCTTCTCCAACAAAGAGTCAGGTAAAGGAAGATCTTAACCAATACAAAAAAGACTTGGAAGAAGAGTTAGAACAGGTTAAAGCCGAGCAAAAAAAACTTGAGGAAGAAAAATAAAAGCGAACCCTTACCTATATTGTTAAAATATAGGCGGGGTTCACCCGTAGTATTAATTTATCAGAAAGTCTATGACAAGACCAAGAATAAAACGTTGCTTAAAATTTAATCCAGATGTTGATTATTTCAAACCTAGGGGAATACCTCTTAGGGATTTACAGGAAATTGAGCTATTGCCTGACGAAATCGAGGCTATTAAACTGTATCTAGTTGATGGACTGGATCAAACTCAATCTGCAAAAAAAATGGGTATATCACAACCTACTTTTGCTAGAACCGTAGATTTGGCTTGTAAAAAAGTGGCGGAAGCACTTATAAAAGGTAAGGCAATAAAAATAAATAAAATGGAAGAATAAATGTTTATGAGGATAAAAAGACTACTCAACATATTATCAATATTTTTACTTTTTATTGTGTTTTTAGGATCTAAAATAACTAGGGCACAGGAAATGGGAAGCCTATATGTGCAGAAAACTTATGAGGGTGTAGTAAAAAACATAGCTGAGGAAAGTAAAAATAGCAACGGAGGTTATTATCAGAAGTTACAGGTTGAGATCACGGATAAGGATTTAAAAGGTAAGGTTTTGATCGTTGAAAATGGAACGGGAGATACTCCTGTTTCACAAAAATACAACAAAGGAGACGGGCTCGTATTAACAGGATTCCAGGATGAAGCTGGAGAAATACATTTATATGTAAGTGATTATGTTAGAAGAGATCAGCTACTTTCACTTTTTTTAATATTTTTAGTGCTTTCTATTGTTATTGCTGGTAAAAGAGGTTTTTCATCTTTTATTGGGATGTTGATAACATTTTTTATTATTTTTTCTTTTGTTCTACCAAAAATCAGTTCGGGTGCTAATCCAATATTAGTAATTCTCCTTTTTTCACTTATTGCTATACCCATAACGTTCTATCTTTCTCATGGTTTGAATAAGAAAACCAACGTAGCTATTGTTGGTACATTCATATCTCTTGTTATAACAGTTATTCTGTCTTCCATATATGTAGGTAGTTCTAAACTAACAGGATTTACAACAGACGAGGCCTCTTTTCTGCAGATAATAAAAGGTGGAACTATTAATATGAGAGGTATATTGCTAGCAGGAATAATAATTGGATTTTTGGGTGTTTTAGATGATATTACAGTATCTCAATCTGCAATTGTATTTCAGTTAAAAGACGCAAACAGAAGACTTAACTTCTCTGATTTATTTAAAAGATCTATGGATGTTGGCAAAGATCATATAGCGTCAATGATAAATACTTTAATATTGGTTTACACAGGTGCTTCTTTGCCATTATTACTGTTGTTTACTGACAGCACTCGTACATTTAGTGAGGTAGTAAATTATGAAATTATATCCTCAGAAATAATTAGAACATTACTAGGAAGCATTGGGTTAATATTGGCAGTTCCAATAACAACTGCCATAGCTGCCTTTGTAGCAGATACACTCGAAGGAGGTGACTGAAGTGAAGGTACTAAAATTTGGAGCTGTATGGTGTTCAGGATGCCTTGTTATGAGACCCTTATGGGAAGAGATAGAGAAAGAAATGCCGGAGTTAGTTACGGAATATTTTGATTTTGATAAGGACAAAGAAATGATAAGCAAATACAACATAGACAGAACACTTCCTGTCTTTATTTTTATTGACAAAGATGGAAATGAACTTCTGCGTTTAACAGGAGAAGTTGAAAAGGAAAAGTTAATTGGGATAATTAGAGAAACCCTAACAAAATGAGAACAAAAAAATATTTAGGAATATTGATATTTGCTCTAACAAATCTAATTTTTATGGGTGATGCCTTTGCTTCTGAAAAGGTCAACCTTTATTTCTTTTGGGGGCAGGGATGCCCTCACTGTGCTAAGGAAAAAACCTTTCTTGAGAATTTGGTTCGGAGGGACAAAGACTTGGTTCTTTACGATTATGAAGTTTATAACAACATAGAAAACAGATCTAAACTTCAAGAAGTTGCTGAAAAGCTAAAAATTGATGTAAATGGTGTGCCGTTTCTTGTAATAGGCGAAAAAAACTTGGTTGGGTATTTAAATGACGACACAACAGGTAAAGAGATAGAAAAGATAATTGAAGAGTATAAAGAGATAGGATGTTATGACATTTTTCAACTTGATCCAGTTGAACCAGACCTTGTTTTAGAAACATCTACAACACCTGTAAATAATGAAGAGTGTACTCCATCAGAAGAATCTAATAAACCAATCCTCCCAAAGGTAGGAAACTTAGATCTGGGAAAGTTATCTCTTCCCGCACTAACAGTAGTCTTAGGATTTTTAGATGGATTCAACCCCTGTGCAATGTGGGTACTGCTTTTTCTAATAAGTTTGCTTCTGGGAATGCAGGATAAAAAAAAGATGTGGGTACTTGGCATTGCATTTATAGTTTCCTCTGCATTAGTTTACTTATTATTTATGGTTGCGTGGCTAAACTTATTTTTATTTGTTGGATACATCTTTTGGGTTAGGGCATTTATAGCAACTATTTCTTTAGTAGGAGGTTTTGCTAGTTTAAGAAAGTTTCTAAATAGAAATACTTCTGGATGTGAGGTAGTAGGCGAAGAAAAAAGAAAGAATGTTTTTGAAAAACTTGGAAAAGTAACTTCAAATAATTCTTTTTTTACGGCTCTAGTGGGAATTATAGCCTTAGCTTTTGCAATAAATTTGGTGGAGTTAGTTTGTTCTGCAGGGCTTCCTGCAGTTTATACACAAGTATTAGCACTAAATAACTTAGATAAAATTCAGTATTACTTTTACATAATCTTATACATTACATTTTTTATGCTGGATGACTTGTTTGTATTTTTTGTAGCTATGTTTACCCTTCGTATGGCTGGAATTACCACAAAATATGTTAAATATTCACGACTTATTGGTGGGGTTTTAATGGTAACTATTGGATTACTATTATTATTTAAACCTGAAATACTGATGTTTAGTTAAGTTATTGTTACTTGTATTTACAATATAAAACCGCTGGTTGAGCAACTGAGTCTAGAATCATTTTAATCTCTTCTTTGAGATTTACTCCATTTGAGATTACTTGTTCTTCCACCAAAAGGCACAAGTGATTATTGGAAACATTGTACTACAAATGCCCTTTGTTGTCAACACTACAGGTCTTGGCTGGGGGACAGGGACTTGAACCCCAATTATTGCATCCAGAGTGCAACGTCCTACCATTAGACGATCCCCCAATATTTATTTGATTTTACCATTTATACACTATTGCTGATAAAATATTTATATGGATAAAAAGATAAAGAAAATAAAAATAAATGAAGATATATGTATTGGTTGTGGAGCTTGTGGAATAACTGCTCCAGAAGCTTTTGGTTATAATAATGAAAAGGGTAAAGCAACTGTTAAAGAAGGTGCAGAAAACACAGATAACGAAAAGATAAAAGAAGCTGTAGAAGGATGTCCTGTACAAGCTATTAGTATTGAGGAATAGCTGGGTTTGTTTAGTGTATAATCTCAAAAAATAAAGAAAATGAGGAGGAGTAACATGTCCAAGGAAAAGTACCATGCAGAACCTTTCTGTCATAGTTGTTATGCTGATTTAAAACAGCCTGGTTCAGTTACTGGTTACTTTGATGATGGTTCAAGATTATTTTGTCATCTTATCCCAGGAGAAAATAATACCTTTGATATTTTAATAGACGGCTCTAATGAAGAAATATATGCCATTGTAAATCCTAAAGGTTTTACATATGAATGTTTCGACTGTAGGGAAGATTTGGTATTTCCAGTTGGTAGCATAGACTTTGATCCAGACGCTGAATTTCTAAATTTAGAAGAAGATGAAAAGTGGGACTACGATAATCAAGAACCAGTAAAAATTAATCAAAAAACGCTAGAAAACACCTAGCGTTTTATTTTATTAAAAGTTACAAGTAAGAGCCATATTCAACAGAAAGCCACCTAGGTTGGTAGATGGCTTTTGTGATTAAAGTACCTTTCCTTATATTTTGGTGAATTTTTCGGCTATCCTTAAGAGTCCCCTTATCATAGATACTTTTAAACAATGAATTGAAATAACCTTATAGATCCATTGTCTTATGGTTAAGTTTTTTTCGTCCCCTTCAGCCGGTCCCTCCCAGTTTCTAAAGATGTACTCAACATGCTCTGCGCCAGCGCGGACGAAGATGTCCCCTTTTTCTATTTCAACACAATGAGAGAAAAGTCCATGAGAACCTACCTTGGCAAATGCAAATACTGTGAGAAATTTAATTCCTTCAAAGCTTTTAACGTCCTTTAAAGAAAGCAAGGGCTTGATTGAGGTGACTAATTCCCATCTAGTATTGGCTCTATTCTTCTTGATGTATAAATGTCC
>JBAQUF010000057.1:0-3331 GCA_049297375.1 Patescibacteria group bacterium | reverse complement strand
CTAAATATGTATTTACATGGGAATCAAATATCAATAAATTGAGTAAGTTTTTCAGTGAGACTAATTAATGCCGGCTTAAAAATTGATATTATAACTAGCAATAAAGTTGCATTCACTCTCAAAAAGGAACCGTTTCTATATGAATATATACCAGATCTAATTATTGACAGTTTCTCCGATAATAGTAACCCTGATTTTATAATAAAATTTTATATATCAAATCATAACTCATTAGATATAGTTAATAATATTATTACAATTAATTACTCAGAGAAATGCTCTACAAAAGATATTATTACATTATTAGATTACGGATTGGAGTATTGTAGACAGAGTAAAGACATCTATTGTTTACATGGAAGCGCAGTTGCTAAAAGTGAACATGCAATTATATTTCTAGGGCAAGTAAGCGGCATCGGGAAAACCAGTATTTCTTTAGAACTAGTTTTAAAACATGAATTTCATTTTCTTGGTGATGAAAAGATACTTTTGAAATATATTAATAATCGACCTTTTGTGAAATCTACTAATAGATTAAAGTTCAATAAATCATACTTAGAAGATTATTTTCAGATTAATGAAAAAGATTTTATTTCAAAGTTTTGTAATATATCGGGAAATTGGATTCCCCTAAGTTTATTAATTCAGCCTCAAATTTGCCCAAAAGGAATTTTATTACATGATAAATTTGATCCTTCTAAAACGGAATTTCATTTGTATGAAGAGATAACCAGAAAAATTAGAGGTTGTAGTCGAAGGGTAAATGGTTTTACAGAACCTCTTTTATCAATAGACAATTATGAATTATCCAAAAAAAGAAGTGGTTTTTGTAAAAAATTATCCTTAACAATAGATAGTTATCATATCGTTGGGGATAAATCATTAGTTGGAAATTTTTTAGATGACTTGTTGAGTAAGTAGAATTTCAAAAAAAGTTGTTTCTTCTTAGATATTTTTCTGTGTTACTCTCAACCTTATCCAATCCCTGACCCCCAACAATAGATTCAATTAGAGAGTACTCTCGTTCAATGGTAGAGTTAATGAATGAAGGATTATCACTCCCAAGGAGTATATCCATTCCGGTTTCAAAAAGTTCCAAGAGAGGATATTTTTCAAATGGGATTCCCAGGGTCTTCAAATTACTTGACACACATAACTCCAAAGCAATCTTTTTGTCTTTAATCTCCTGGACGAGAGATTCTTCGCGAACAGAAGAAACCCCATGACCTATTCTTAGAGGGGAACAGCTAATTGCTTCTTCTAAAGAGGATATATTATTTAATCCCTCCCCTGCATGTATCGTATAGGGCAAGGATTCCTTTCTAAGATTCAATAACTCTGAGATAAATGGCTTCAAAGGATATTTTTCCTCATCACCATTAATATCTATAGCTTCTAGCCATAGATATTTTGGCTTATTCTCTTTAAAGATCTTTGCGACTCTTTCTAACTCATCAATCCCATCCCTTCTATTAACACCTATACGAAATAGCGGATAAAATTTACGTTCTTCTAGCAAGCTGCTTAAAAAGGGATCTAACATTTCAAAAGTCCTTGAGAGATCCAAACCCCTTTTAATTAAACTGTATGGATTAAAAATAAAGTTTGCTCCAGAGACTCCCCTACTTATCATGTCGCTTATTACAAATTCTACTGTATCTCTAAATCCTCCCGGAGTTTCTGTACAAATTTTTAAATCTGACCATGCAGTTGAGTTTTGCATATATAATTGGTTCCCGAGATCCTGACTACTTCTTCCATTTAAACAACCTTTCAGATAGAGGATTTCCCTCCAGTAATTAACTGGGATGCTTCCCGTCAGATGAATATGCCAATCAAAAAAATGAGTCATATCAATTTAGGATATGCTTAATAGCTTTATCATAAAGACTTTTTACCTTTGAATTCTTTGATTGAATTATATTAATATCGTATATATTTGACATAATATGATTATATCAGGAACAAGACACTTTATCTTCTCTTTTTATACTGTCTTATTTGTCTCATTTTAGGTTCCAGACTCATATGTCCCGCCATATTCCGGTACCGTTTCAAAATTGTCAGTTGGAAGTTAAAATAATGGCGGTAAATCAACACCGTCTTTTTTTGTCTGATCCAGGGGTCTCTTCCCATTCAATTTCTTAAATTTCCCTGTACAACAACTAAACTTTGTATATCTTCTCTTAAGTACATATCCATTTAACCACAATCTTGCATGTTCAAATGACTGAAAGCTTCTTATTGATTTAACCCTGTCCTCCAGGTGTGAATTAAAGCACTCAATTAAGTTATTTGTTGTAGGAGATTGTTTGTATCCCTGAAATGCTAGAAACTCTTTCTTTCTTTTTTCAATATCTGTAATGATACTTAAACATACGATATCGTCTTTGTAGTATTCATATATTCTAAACAGTTGAGCATTAAAATCTTCTGTGGACCTTTTTTTCGAGAGTAGAAATTCTAACTCTTTAAGAAATGGCTTGTATGTATCTTCCGTTCGAACTCTTAAAGCCTTTCTCAATCCTTCTTTAAAGTGGTTGTAACAGGTTTGAACTGATATATTCCTATACTTTATCTTTACAGCATACTTAATACTTGGATTGTCATCACAAACTAGCAATTCAAAATTTAAATTTAATATTCTGCATATTTCAAAGAATTTAAGCCATGACACTAATCCTTCAGATTTTGCAAGTATGAATACAGGGATATCGTGTTTTTTGTAGTCAATTCCCCAGAGTATTGGTATGTCTTTTGTATATCCCTTAACTGATATATATTTTCCATCAACAATATATACTTCAGACCATTTAGAACAGTATTTGTGTGTGAATTTGTTGTTGTTGGGGAGTGCTTTAAGTTCATTTAACACAATTCTATATGCTTTGGTTGGAGACATACGATGAATCCTTCCTAGATCTCTGAATGAAAGACCGTCTAGATGCTCAATCATCATTCTTTTTCGTGGAATACTTACCGTATCATACGAGAAATACTTTTTGCACTGTTTACACAAGAATACAATACTTTTACCTCTTTTCCTTTGCCTGATTACATATGTTGTTAAGCCACACTTGGGACACTTGTATTTTTTGTCATTGCAGATACCCCATCTAAGTTAGTTTTACTGTGTTGTATCAAACTGAACTTCACTTTGCAACTGACAATTTTGAAACGGTACCTTCTCTAACTGAACAGCACCTCTCCTTGTGGAACTTCGTAGTCCGAGGTATAACTTATTTGACTTTGAATCCATGCAGAAAACTATTAGACAAATACTAAATAAGAAAAGTAATGATTACACTTCTCTGGAGAATGAATTCTTCAA
>JBAQUF010000056.1:0-6807 GCA_049297375.1 Patescibacteria group bacterium | reverse complement strand
CTTCTTTAGTATCAGTTCTTAATTCATGTGGCATTTGAGAATGATCTTTATGACTTTCCTCGTGTTTAATATCGTCAAGCTTAACTTCCCCTTCAGGTCCAAATTTCTTAACTTCAAGCGGGACTTGAGAAGACACTTTAGGGGTAACTACCACATTAGGTATAGCTTTCTCTGCCTTTTGAGGTGTAAACTCAGGTTTTACATTACCACTGGAATCAAAAGTAGTATATTCATCATCTGAACTTTCTCGCTTATAAGGTTTATAAACAGATCTAACAATTGGCTGAGGTTGAAGTTTTGATCCTTGCTCTTCTCTTTCCCTTCTTAGTCTCAATATTTCTTCTGGATTTGTAGTTATTAACTTATGTTCAGCTTCAGAAGCCATAACTTTAATAGCAACATGATTTGCTCCAGCAAAGAATAAACCTTCTCCAATTCCTGCTGAAAGAAGAAATCTTCTTTCACCTTCTGATAGATAAAAGGTATCTGCAACTTTATCTATTGCAGCAGGGTGCTGCTTAAGCAACATTTGAATAGAAGAATTAGTAACAACTGCTTTTCCATACTCAGATGTTAAGAAATCGTCTACATCTTGAGAAATAGTAGTTAATCCTAAATAATACTTTCTAGCTCTTTTTGCAATTCCATATATAAACCTAGCACTATCTGGATTTTGCATTAAGTACCAAGCCTCTTCAACAATTAATATTCTTTTCTTTAACTCTCTTTTTATTGTTGTCCACACAAAATCAAGAATCATATAAAAAGCTATTGGCCTTAAAGCTTCTTCTAAGTTTTTAGTAGAAAATACTGTCATTTTGCTGCTAAGATTTATATTTGACTGAGAATCAAATATTCCAGTCATAGAGCCTTTAATAAATCTTTCAAGTCTTTCTGCCATACTCTTTGCTTCTGGTTCTTCAGCACCTAAAAGTACTTTATACAGATCTTCCATAACAGGAGGTTCTTTGGTTGCTTGGGTTTCTGGATCTGTAGTTATTCCTTTTATTCTATATGTTTCAATTAAAGCTCTATCAAGAATAGCTTCTTCTGTTGGATTTAATCCTCCAAGCATAAGTTTAAGAAGAGTAATTAGAGATATTAGTTTTTGTCCTAATTCATTTTCACCCTCTACTGCAATTCCAGATAAATCAAATGGATTAATCTTATGAGTGGAATTTGCAGAAAAGCTTATATAGTTTCCACCAACTACATCACATAACTCCCTGTATTCTTCTTCAGGATCAATAATCATAACTTCAGCTCCAAACACAAGAAGTCTTAAGGCTTCAAGCTTTACATAATAAGATTTTCCAGCTCCAGATTTTGCGAATACTACTGAGTTAGCATTTTCCATTGAGAATCTATCAAAAATTACAAGGGAACCATTGTGTTTATTTATTCCATACATTATTCCTTCTTCCATTGTTAAATCAGAAGATGTAAAAGGGAATGTGGTGGCAAGACTTGTGGTATCCATGTTTCTTGTAATAAGAAGCTTATCCATACCATCTGGTATAGAAGATTGAAAAGCATCTTCCATTTGAAGTGAGGCTGTTTTTGATATTAAAAGAAGAGAAGCAAGAGTTGATTCAAGTTTTGAAGTAATATTATCAAGCTCTTCAAGAGAATAAGCAGGAATTGTTATATAAAAAGAAAACTGAAAGTATTTTTCTACTCCTTTTACAAGTTGTTCTTGCAAAGCATTAGCATCTTCAAGTGCTGCTTGAACAACAGGATCAACAATCTTTCCTTTTTCTTGATTAGTCATTGTTGTAGCTTCAAGTTCAGTGATCTTTCTTCTTAAGTCATCAAGAATAACCTTTGATTTAACAGGGTAATAAAACATAGACATAAGGAGTGTGTGTTCAAAGTTAATTATTGGAGAAAGCCAGTTTGCTCCAACAAACCTAGGATACCCAGAAACAAAGATTGTTCTGTAGTACATGTTTCCAATCTTCAAAGTGTTGAAATCAACTTCAATTGCAGAAGGAGCAATAATATCTTTAACATTAAGCATACCTTCAGCTAGTATTTGAGGAGGAGTCTTTTCACCAGAAGGTGAACTATCCTTCTTCTTTTTGTTTTTATCAAGCATTGTAAATAAATTTAGTGCCATGTTTATTCCTCAATAATTGCTGGATTTACTATTGCTGTTTTATAGTCATCTACATTAGTTCTAATCCTTTGACCATGCGTAGTACTTGGATTGTAAATATCAAAATACAACTCTACCAACTCTTGAGTAGAAAGCTGTTTTGTCTTTATCCCAATCCTGTTAAATTCTTTAGTAATGTGATCAACCTTTGGAGATAACTCCACTATTCCATCTCTTAAAACCTTTTCTACATTTACGCTAACTCTTTTATTCTGCTTTCCTAGTAATTTCATAAACCAGTCAAACGCACCAGCACCTTCTTGTCCCACTCTTGAAAGACCAGATGCAATAACAACGTAAAACTTCTTATCTAATACCTCATTTACCTTAATAACTTCTTGTACAAACTTTCTATATGCTTCAGCTTGGTGTTTAAGAAGAGGATCTGTAATTTTTGATTCAACTTTTCTAACCTTATCCACATACTTTGATATATCTAATTTTCTTGATCTAATAACAATTTGAATAGGGAACGTAATTGAATTTAAAAGCATAGAAAAGGCAGCAATAATAGCATCTTGTTCAATTTCAGAAAGGAGATCAAAGTTTACAGCAGTTGTCTGAATTACTGCACAAACAGTTCCATTTTTAAGAATTACAAAGTTATCCTTTATATCTAAAATGTCTAAATGATCTTGAGTTGTAGATTTAGTTTGAGCAGTCATTTTTTTCTTCTTTCTATCTTCCAGAAATCTCCAATGGTGGAATTACTTCCCCCTTAACTTCTATAGGAATTATATCAAAGGTAAGTGTAGTTTTATTCACCGGACTTACTTCAATAGTATACGCACCATTCTGTAACGGTGTTGTAGCAATAAATTGTCCAAGAGAATTTGTTTTAAAAGCTCTTACAGCTTCCCCTCTAGTATTCTTAATTATCAAAAGAATATCACTTAGAAACTTTCCGTCAGATCCTCTAACTACTCCAGTAACTACGTTTGGCTTATCTGTCATAACAGGAATTTGTCCTTGAGCCTTAGCTAAATATTCAGGTCCAGTAGATACATTTGTCTTTTCTTCAAGCTTCTTTTGAAGATCTTGAACTTGTCTTCTAAGCTCAGTATAGCTTGAGGCTATCTTTTCTTTTTGAGATTCAAGCCTCTTTAGCAATTGCTCCTGAGTTTCAGTCTCAAGAGACATAGATTTCCCCCTATTTATTTGACTTTGCAACTTTTCTATTTCTCTACTTAGTTCTTCATTTTGTTGTTCTAGTTTCTCGACAACACTGCTGGCTTGTTTCTTTACTCCCACTTCAGACACTTCTTTAAGTGCTTGTACAGTTGGAACTTCTGATAATCCTTCTTCTTCCCTAATCTTTGAAAGCAAGTCTTTAAGCTGAGAAGTCTTTTCTTTTAAATCTTCTTCATTTTCTATCTCATCAGAAGTTTTTATTACTCTTTCTCCTCTTATGGGGAGGATTAATTCAACTTCTGACGGAACTAAATTAACAAACTTTCTTCCTGAATGCATGTCAGGAGTAATTGGCTCGTAACTCATTTCTTCTTTTCTAATATTTATGACATTTGGCATAATGATTTGCTTTGCTTTTTGAATGTTTCTTCTTATACTCATTATGTGGGGAAGTTGTTCCCTTTGACCTACTGGTTTCCTCTTTAGCACTTCTTTTGTTTCAAGCTTGGATTCTTCCTTAACTTCTTTGCCTTCTTCACTTTTTTCCTCTGGTTGTTTCTCTACTTGTTCAGGTTCTTCCTCTTTAACAGGTACCTCAACTAAGGGCTCTTCTAATGCAACTCCAACACTAGGCTCAGAAACTAAAGTGGGAGCTGTCAAGACAGGCTGTGATGTAGAAATGGAAGGATATGCTCTTTTAACCTTTAAAATATATTCTTTTTCTGGAATATCCAACACATCTACTACATCACTATCTTTTTGATATTTTAAATATTCTTCAAGCTTTCTTCTACTTGAAGTTGGAGCAAGAGTAATCATTTCTTGCTTAACAACTGCAATGTTGTCATAAAGAAAAGCAGAAGGTATTTGTGGTTCTTTTTTCCATATTCTTTGAGTGGGAGAATTAATTGCTTTAAAGAAATTAACAATCCATTCATCTAAACCTCTTTCTTCAACAGGAACAAATGCAAGACCAATTCCTAAAAGTGCAAGAGTGATAACAATAGGCCACTTAAATATCCCTATAACAATAAGGTAAGAGAAGTAAGCTGATAAACCAAATATTAGAAGGTATGCAAACTGCCTCATTGTTAAATCACCAATGAGTTTAAATTCCACATCCATAATGTTCTGTGGAACTGGATGTTGTCTATTTGTCTGAGGTAAATCAGCTAAGGGCATTATTTAGATTATATGGCGTAAAGCTTAATTCGGCAAGATAAAACAAAGATTAGACTGTTTTAAGTGAGCTATTTTAATAGGAGGTAGAAACTTAAATCTTTTTCTAGTGTTCCACTTGCTTTCATTAATCCCTCAACAGAGCCTAAATTAGCGCTATTTATTTCAACGGTGGTTCCAAAAGGAGGTGAAAAGATAAAGAAAAACTCATCTCCAACTGTTCCGGGTTGTTTTTGCCACAAAAGACTATATTTCTTTTGTTCTTTTGTAATAGAAAGGTTTACAGGAAGATCATAACTTATAACTATTCTTGCTGTTTCTTTAGGATCTATCTTAAAACTTGTTTCAAATGAGTTGTATTTTCCTTCTTTTGCTACCACAATGTCTTTAAATATGTCTGTCTCCTGTCCTCCATCTAAAATAATCTTTGCGCCAGTTAGCTTTGATCCATTTTGACTTAAAACTCTTACATAATTTGTATAAGGACCTCCAGGCCACGCCTTGCTGTCTGCAGTATTATCGTAATCAAGATAAAGGTTTGCTCTAAGAAGACCGTCTCTTGTCATTGAATTTACTTCATATGTCATCTTATTCCTAACATAGTAGTTAGCTTTTGTTCCACCTAAGTTTGAATTAACTACATACAGATAATCTTCATTTGTATCAACTAAACTTCCATCATATTTTTCTTCCCTTAGGATAGAGTTAATAGGGCTATTTGAAAAATAAACAGAAAGATGTCTTTGATTAAATGATCTTTGTACTTCACTAAGTACTTTAGGAAGATCTTTCTTCTCCATAGAAAAGATTCTTTCTAAAAGTTTGCCTCCAAGTACAGTTAAAAAGGATTTTTTATCAGCAGAGCCTTCCTTATAATCAAAACCGCTGTAATATTGAGCTCTTTCAGCAAGATTATCTGCACTTATGTTTTCATTATATTGAGCAAGATATATAGGACCAGTCACTCTTAACAATCCTTTAACAAATTCTAAGTCCAAAGCGACATATCCACTAACTGTATCCCCTGTTATCTTAAAATAAAGATCATCAAACATTTTTACAGATTTAGGAAAATCTGGATTCCAATTTGAATTTCTTAAATACAACTTATCTTCACTTAAGAACTTTGTAATTTGTTCAGGTGGAATAACTTCTATGTTTCTGATATCTATTTGACCATCAGGATTATAAATATCATCAATCACAAGATCTTTTATTTTTCCTTCTTCAAGAGTTAGTACACCATAAGAACCAATAAAACCACCAGTTGGTCTTATCTCATTGTTGTTCTGAAACCAAAATATATATTTCTTTTCACCAGATGATCCAAGAATAGATGGAAGATCAGACACAATTGTGGACATATAATCTATATACTTTTGTACTTTAGGAAGTTTATTTTCATAATCCAAAGCTTTTTCTTTAATACTTTTAGGAAGAAGTGTTTCATTAACTCCAGATGCGTCTGCTTCAGCCAATCTTAAATACTCTTCTGCACTCGATATACTTAATTTAGCTTGGTTAAATGCTTCTATATCAAGGTTCTTACTACTTTGAGGTTTTAAAGCTTCAAACACTAATTCTAATGGTTTTACTGCTTCTGAAGCATAATTTCCAGCTTTAGAAAAGTATGCAAGCGAACCAAGAAGTTTGTCGTAAGATATATATTCTTCATTCTTTCTAACCAGGTGAAATAACCACTTGGTTCTTCTAAGGGAAACTCTAGCACTCTTAAAACTGTTATAGGCATTTAGTGTACTTTTACTAAGATTAGTTGAATCTAAATTCAGCGCAGAATTTTGAACTTCAAGTAAAAGAGATGCTCCTTTTGTTGTATTTGCATAAGTTCCAATTACAGGAAGTCCTACAAAAACAAGCAAAGCTGATAAAGCTACAGCAAATACACTCATACCTATACCTATGTCGGCTTTCACTCTATATCCAAAATTTTTAGCATTTCCTTTTATACTAGAAAAAGCATCTTCAAAGTTTGGAGTTTTAATCCCAGCTTTTTTAAAAACATACATAGGCTTTTCTTTCTTTTTTTGTTTTTCTTGCTTTTTAAAAACACTAATTGTTTTAGACTTTGAAGCAATAGAAGGTTCAGGTTCAGGCTTTAATCCTTTTAAAGAGATTAATTTATCTACAGGTACTTGCTGATTCTTAATCTTCTCTTCAACTAACTTGTTAGGTTTAAATGCATTAGTGTTTATCTTGTATCCAAATGAATCAAGTGTTTTAGATATTCCTTCTTTTAATCCAATCTTAGGCTTCCAACTTAAATCTTTTATATTAAACATATCCGGAACTGGAAGTTTGTTCTTAAGATTAGATAATCC
>JBAQUF010000055.1:0-11614 GCA_049297375.1 Patescibacteria group bacterium | reverse complement strand
TTGGCTTGAACTTATCGCTTCCTGTCCTAAATAAGATGTTAGACGCGTACAAAAAATGGCAAACGTGTATGATTAGTATTCCAAAAATTTACAGGTACTCACTTGGCTTAAGAATAGATAATTTATTTTTAGATGTTGTTGAGAATATGGTTTTATCCTTGTCTTTGGGTAAGGAGAGCAGAGTTGATAGTTTAAATTATGTTTCAGTAAAACTGGATTTGTTAAAGTTTCTGTTAAAAATTTCTTGGGAGTTGAAGATTTTTGATACTAAGAAATACATTGATTTATCCTTATCTGTGGATGAAGTTGGTAGGATGCTTGGTGGCTGGATTAAGAACACAAAAAAAGTTGTGTAAAAACACAAATTTAGGAATACTTGCAAATGGCTAGGAAACGATAGTCACTATTCCAATCGTTCTCAAAGTAGTTCAAGTTCAAGTTACGCTTGTCGTTGTCAAACCAAAGAACCGGAACCCTAAGGTCACCGCTCGGATCCTGCCATTTGTTATACGAGGTACCATCTATACCACTGTTCCTTGAATACTCTTGGAACTGTATTTTATTTAAGCCTTTGAGCTTCTAAGTGCCTCGCACCAAGTATTTTTGATTAGTAGTAAAACACCACTAACCTAGACTTAGGTTTTTCACAACCTTAATCGTGAAATATTAACCTACAAAGATTATATATGCTCTAGTAATCTATAACCATTTATGTGGTTCAAACTTTTCTTTCATCTTCTCTACTCTTTTAACTTTAATAATCTTTTTCTTTGGTTTATCCTTTTCAGATAAATCTTCTATCATTTTAATTAAATGAGCTATTCTTGAATTAGCAACTATTTCTTTTTCAAACCAGTAGTCATACGCAGAATTTTCTCTTAAATCTTTGTTATCTTCTGCAGCTAACCCTTTTTCAAAGATTACTTCTTCTCTTTCTTTCCTTAGTTTAATAATTTCATTTCTTAACTTGTCTATTTTAGTTTCTTCCATAGAATATACATGTATCATCTTTGTTGCTCTTGAATCAAGATAGTGGTATACTGCTATTAATTGAAGATCACGTTAGTGTGATCTTAGGGAACCCTGGAAAGGTTCCTTGTTTTTTCACTAAACAAAACAACAAGATAAAAAGGAGAGAAATAAATGAAGGCTAATAGTGAAGAAAGTACTGTAAAAGTTACTGCTGCAAGTGGTTCATATAGGTTTACAAAGGGACAGCAAAAGCAGTATACCTTAGAAGGAGAAGCTCTTTTAGTAAGAGCTGTTGTTGGTGGAAAGGAATACAAGTTTAGCAATTCCTATTCTGAAAACGATATTCCTTCAGAAGGAAAGGTAAAAGAAGTGGAAATTAGTTTTTCAATCTATCTGCCTCCTTCTTCTGTTAATTGTAGCGGGGTTAATCCTAGTAGCCTTGTTAGGATGTACCAAGAATCCTTTAAAGATAGGGCTCAATTGCTGTGCAGTGAGTGGTTGAGGAAGTATGGTCTTAAAATGTCGAAGAAACGTGTGTGCAGACAGACGACATCCTACAACTCACACTGTCATTTTGTAATAACTGGAAGGTAGAAAGTAGTTTGGTATAAAGCCTCGGTATATAAAAATCGAGGCTTTTTTCTTTACATAATATCAAGATTGGCTTGTTTAGCGTGAGTAGTAATAAATCTTTTTCTTGGAGCAACTTCTTCCCCCATTAATGTTTCAAAAACCTCATCTGCGGCTTCTGCATCCTCAACAGTAATTTTCTTTAACCTTCTTGTTTCTGGATTCATTGTTGTTTCCCAAAGTTCGTTAGGATTCATTTCTCCAAGTCCCTTAAATCTTTGAGTAATAGCCTTCTTGCCTTCTAGAGTCTTTAAGAATTGTTCTCTTTCTTCATCTGTGAACAGATATCTCTTCTCTTTTCCCCATATGGCTTTGTATAAAGGAGGAAATGCTACATAAATGTGCCCATTTTTAATAAGGTCAGGCATATGTCTGTAAAAAAATGTTAAGTACAAGGAATTAATATGCATCCCATCTGTATCAGCATCTGCCATAACAATAAGCTTTCCATATCTAATCTTTGAAATATCAAATTGATCTCCTATTCCACATCCAATAGCGACAATAATTGCCTTAAACTTATCAGAATCAACAATCTTATCTAATCTTGCTCTTTCTGTATTTAAAATCTTACCAAAAACAGGGAGTATAGCTTGATAATTTCTACTTCTTGCTTGTTTTGCTGTACCACCTGCAGAATCACCCTCTACAAGGAACAATTCGGTCTTATTTGAGTCTTTTTCAGAACAATCGGCCAATTTACCTGGTAAAACTCCTCCACCCTCAAGAGCAGTCTTCCTAATAACGGTGTCCCTAGCTGCTTTTGCGGCCATTCTAGCTTTAAATGAAAGGATATTCTTTCCTACAATAGTATTAGCATCTTTAGGATTCTCTGATAAATACTGTTCTAAAGCTTCTTTAACAACGGTTTCAACAGCAACTCTAACGTTTGTATTTCCAAGTTTAGCTTTTGTCTGTCCTTCAAATTGGAGTGATGCCGAATCCAGAGCAACAGAAATTATTGCAGTTAAACCTTCTCTCAAATCATCTCCAGATAAATTATCATCTTTTTCCTTTAAGGCTCCTGATTTTCTTGCATAATCATTAACACATCTTGTCAAAGCACTTCTAAACCCTGTCAAATGAGTCCCACCCTCAATATTTTTTAAGTGATTAGCGAAACATACAGTTGTTTCTCTAAATGTATCATTGTACTGCATTGCCACTTCAACAGTTACATCATCGTAATCCTTTTGAACATAAAATATTTTGTCATTTAGAACATCGTGGTTTTTATTTAACGCCGTTAAGTAGGCTTTTATACCCCCCTCAAAGTAAAAACTATACTTTCGATCAATTCTATGATCCAAAAGGTCAAATTTTATTCCAGCTGTAAGATATGCATATTCTCTTACCTGATTTATGAAGAATTTATAATCAAAGTTAACAGTTTCAAAAATTGTCTTGTCTGGTTTAAATTGAACAATAGATCCAGAATCATAATTCCAGCTGTCTAAATCCATATTCCACTCGGTTCCTTTTAGCTTTGTGGGTTTTTTTAAATCAAGCTTTTCTGTTGGTCTTACTGGGTGTCCGCCTTTTTCGTACTCTTGTATCATTGCTACGTTTTCTCTTTTCGACACAACTCTCATCCACTCCGACAATGCATTAACAACAGATGCTCCAACTCCATGAAGACCACTTGATACTTTGTAGCCCCCTCCGCCAAATTTTCCTCCTGCATGGAGTTTAGTAAATGCAAGTTCTAGTGCACTAACACCGTATTCCTTTTTTACATCAGATGGGATTCCTCTTCCATTATCATAAACAGTAACTGATCCATCCTTGTTAAATTCAACTTTGACATGATTAGCAAATCCTCCAATAGCTTCATCCATTGCGTTGTTAACAATTTCAGTAACAAGATGATGTAGACCTTCCTGTCCTGTAGATCCAATATACATTCCCGGCCTTTTTCTAACAGGTTCAAGACCCTCTAATACTTGGATCTGCTCTGCACCATATTCACTTGGTTTTCTGGGTTTATTAACCATAATCTTAAATCTAACTAATTCATCTAAAAACTAAATAGCTCATATATTTTACTGGCAGGAAGGTGTTTTAACAAGGGTTTTTAGCTTCTTTAAACACTATAAAAAGCTTATCACTAAAGCTTCTAAAGACAATCTTTGATTTACGTTTGTGTCTTCCAGGTTCTTTCTTACCTCCATTATCCTTTTAATATTTTTTAGGCAGTTTTCATCCTTAGGGCTTTTTAACATTATATCCCTTGCTTCGTCAACCCAGCATTCTAAAAGTTCAAGAATAGTTTCTTTCTCTTCCTTAGAGAATTCCCCTGCCCAATCAAATCTCTTACCTAAATTCATTTTTAATATTTTACTAAATGAGTTTATATTTTCTACATCTGGACAAGAGTTGCTTTTTTTAATAGCAACCATTCTGCATCTTGAAACAATGGTATCAAGAAGAGAGTTTTGAGTTTTTGATGAAAGAAGAATTAAAGAATATGAAGGTGGTTCTTCTAAAGTTTTAAGTAATGAATTTTGCGCTTGAGTAGTTAGCTTTTCTGAGTCAAGAATAACAAGAAACTTTTTAGTATATGAAAAGGGTCTTTCATCTAAAAATCTAATCCCTTCTCTTGTTTGAGAAATGCTTATTGATTTTTCATCCTCTTCTCTTTCAACTATTTTAATATCTGCTTTTCCATATAAATCTTTTATCTTTTCAAATGTTTTATTCACTTCTTTATTAACAATTTCAATTATCTTTTCTTCTCTTTGGTTTTTATTTCCTCCAAATATTAATATTGAACCGTTCATATCTAGATTATAACTCAAACAAATTAGTAGTAGCTTCTTTATATTCAAATTAAGTCTAAAAGATAATAAAAATAACCCCTCATTGTTAAATAAGGGGTTTTAGTAATTTACTTCTCTTTTTTATTTGATGTTTACAGTTGACCTTGTACCCATAAGTATAACTGCAGTCGCGACAGCTTCTTTTATTAACTTACTAACATCTGTTACTTTTTGGGCAGTACCTTTAAACGATATCTTTATCGTCTTTTCTGCAACTATAGTAATGTCAATTGTATGTCTCAGATGAATTAAGACCGAAAAGTTGCTAATTGGGAACATCCCTTCTTTTTCTCTGGTCTTATTTATAAAGTCATTTGAAACATCAATACTATTTGATATGTCACTTCGTTCTGCAAGGTGTCCCGTTACGAATATAGTCTTTCCTTTTTTAACAACAAAAACCTCTGAATTAAACATCTCTGAAAACATCATCCCTCCTTTATCATTTTATATGTCTTACTTGTGTGTGGTCCTGCGGAAATCACCTTTGATTTTCACGTTACCTATTGTTGTAGTGCACCTGCTTTTTGATTTCTTTTGGGAAAACCTTGATTTTCCACATCCTTTGCAAACTACATTTCCAAGGTTTTTAAGTCTGCAATTTGAACATCTCCAAGTACCTTTTGACATCTTCTCTCCTTATCTTGTAGTTCTTGCATTATACCACTGGAAAACAACAATTTCTTTCGACCATTGAACTTAAATTACATAGTTGTTAACATAGTATAAGTAAGAAAACTGCCTATGATTAAACTTGATAATATAAAAACAGTTGCAGATGTTTTATACGAAAAGAAGCTAATAAGCTCTGATCAACTTTCAGCTATTAAATTTGAAAATGTAAACACAGGTAGAAGTATTGAAGCAATAATAAAAGATAGAGGTTATGTTAGCAGTGAGGATTTTACAGAAGCATTTGGAGAAGTGTACGGAATAGAGTTTATCAACTTGACACCGGGTCAAATAGAAGTTTCCCTTCTTGATATTGTTCCCCTTGATGTTGCAAGAAAGTATAGAGTTGCTCCATTTAAAATAGAAGAAAATAAATTATTCTTAGCAATGGCCGACCCCTTGGATCTTCAAACAATTGACTTTATTGAGAGAAAAACAGGACTTAAAGTTGTTCCATATATTACAACAGAAAAAATAATAGACAGAGTTTTAGAAGAACAAAAAGGAAAAGAACTTGGAGAAGAAATAACAGCTGCAATGGCAGAAATATCTCAAACTACACTAAAGATTGAAGAAACTCACGCAGAACTTACGGATGCCACAATAAGAGATGCACCAATTGCAAGAGTTGTTGGAATGATACTAGAAACTGCAGTTAAATCAGGGGCTTCTGATGTACATATTGAGCCTGGGGAAGATGAGTGTAGGTTAAGATATAGAGTTGACGGAATATTGTCAGAAAAAAGAACACTTCCTAAAGAAATGACTGATTCTGTTGTAGCTAGGATTAAGATCCTTTCAGGAATGAAAATTGATGAAAAGAGAATGTCTCAAGATGGAAGATTTAAAGTTCAAGTTGGAAAAACTGAAACAGATCTTAGAGTTTCCACTTTGCCTACTGTGTACGGTGAGAAGGTAGTTATTAGACTTCTTAAAGAAGAAGGTACAGTTTACACGTATAGGGATCTTGGAATGAGAGGGCTTGCTTTGAAGAGATTTGAAGAAATGTCATTAAAACCAAACGGAATGATATTAGTTACGGGGCCTACATCATCTGGTAAGACTGTTACTCTTGCATCGGCTTTAAGTAGATTAAACACAGTAAGAGTAAATATTATTACTCTTGAAGATCCTGTTGAAATCAGAGTTCCAGGAGTAAATCAAGTTCAAGTTAATCCTCAAGCTGGTTTAACATTTGCAATGGGCTTAAGATCCTTCTTAAGACAAGATCCTAACATTATCATGGTAGGAGAAATTAGAGATGGTGAAACTGCTGAACTTGCTGTTCATGCTGCTCTTACTGGTCATCTTGTTTTATCTACACTCCATACAAATTCAGCATCAGGTGCTATTCCTAGACTTTTAGATATGGGTGTTGAAGACTTCTTTCTTGTATCTACAGTTATTGGTGTTCTTGCTCAAAGACTTGTTGGGAAAGTTTGTGAGTACTGCAAAGAAGAATATGAACCGCCAAAAGAAATACTTGATGATTTAACAAAAGTATTAGATGAACTTTCCTCAAATACTGTAGTAATGACTAAAGATCCAGAAACAGCAAAGCTAGTAAAAGCACTTAAAGCTAAAAAAACATTAACATTATACAGAGGAAAAGGTTGCCCTAAATGTGAAAATAGAGGGCACAGAGGAAGAGTTGGTATATTTGAGCTTCTTCAAATGTCAGATAAGATTGGAGAGGCAACGCTAGAAAAGTCTCCTGCTGGAAAGATTGAACAAATTGCCAAAGAAGAAGGAATGATTACCCTTATGCAAGATGGTATTTTAAGAGCTCTTGAAGGGACTACATCACTTGAGGAAGTAATGAGAGTTGCTAAGTGATAGATTAAAGCATAGTTTTGGAAGTAAAATTAAATAAGTTAGGTAAATAAAATAATGAAACTAAATGCAACACAATTATTAGAAAAAGTAGTAGATCAGAAAGCTTCTGATTTACATCTTTCTGTTGGTTCAAAGCCTTTTTTGAGAATAAATACTCTTCTTAGGCCAGTTGGAGAGTATCCTATTATGTCCATTGATGATATTGAGTATATTCTTTCTCAAATTTTAGATACAAAACAAAGAGAGCTTTTAGAAATAAATAAAGAAATAGATTTTTCTATTGCTTTAGGTCAAAAAGCTAGGTTTAGAGTTAATGCTTTCTTTCAGAAAGGATATCCATCAGTTTCTTTAAGGCATATTCCAATGGATATTCCTTCTTTTGAGCAATTGCACCTTCCTCCTAGCTTGGAAAATTTATGTAACTTAAAGCAAGGGCTGTTTTTAGTTGTTGGTCCTGCAGGGCATGGCAAATCTACAACAATTGCATCTATGATTGAAAAGATAAATACTAGCAGACCCGAACATATAATCACTATTGAAGATCCCATTGAATATATATTTGTAAATAAAGAATCACTAATTGAACAAAGAGAAATGTTTTTGGATACTCATTCTTGGGATGTGGCTTTAAGATCTATTTTAAGACAAGATCCAAATGTTGTTTTTATTGGTGAAATGAGAGATACAGAAACAATAAGATCAGCCTTGCAAATTGCAGAAACTGGTCATTTGGTATTTACCACTCTGCACACTAATTCTGCATCTCAAACCATAGATAGAATAGTGTCTTCTTTTGCATCTGAAAAACAAAATGAAATAAAAACACAACTATCTCAAGTGATTGAAATAGTGGTCTCAGAAAGACTTATTCCTTCTGTTCAGCATGGAGTGATTCCTGCCTTTGAAATTATGGTAAACAATGATGCTATTGCTAACCTAATTAGGGAGGGTAAAGCTCACATGATTGATAATGTAATAAGCACATCAGCTCAATCTGGAATGATAAGTTTAGAAAAAAGTATTGCTGATTTAATTAATGCAAAACTAATTACGTTTGAAGATGGTATCAAGTACTGCACTAGGCCTGTTGAGCTAAAAAGATTAATAGATAAGGGTTAAAAATGCCAATATTTTCATACACTGCTAAAAATTTATATGGAAAAACAGTTACAGGCACTGTTGATGCCAGGTCTCAAGAAATAGCTCTTGGATTATTAAAAAACCAAAATCTTGTTGTTATAGATCTTGGAGAAAAGAAAGAAGATATTTTTGAAAAGTTCCTTGACTTTAGAGGCGTTCCTCAAGGTGAGGTTGTGACATTTACAAGGCAGCTTTCTACAATGATCTCTGCAGGACTTCCTATTGCAAGAGCACTTGATGTACTTGCCAATCAAGCCACAAATAAAAACTTTAAGAAAATTATTCTTGAGATATTAAGATCAGTTGAAGGTGGTGTTTCTTTGTCTATGGCTTTAGGAATGCATTCTAAAGTATTTTCTACTACCTACATATCTCTTGTTAGGGCTGGAGAGTCTTCCGGAAAGTTGGATACAATTCTTAAAAGACTGGCGGACAACATGGAAGCTGAAAGAGATTTAAATTCAAAATTTAAGTCGGCTATGATATACCCAGCGATAGTTTTTATTGCAATGATTGGTGTTTTCATTGTTCTTATGGTTTTTGTTATTCCAAAGCTTTCTGAAATGTATACAAATATGGATGTGGAACTGCCTGCTACAACTCAGTTTATGATTTCTGCATCTAACTTTATGGTTAGATACCTCTACATTGTTTTCTCGTTAGCAGTTGTTCTTGTTTTAGGTATCAGATCCTTTGTTCAATCAAGTAAGGGTAAGGTTTTCATATCGGAAATTGTGATAAAAATACCAATATTTGGAAAAATTACTCTTCAAAAGGATTATGCTAAGTTCAGTAGAACTTTATCTTTGCTTATTAACTCTGCAGTTCCAATAGTAGAAGCACTAAATATAGTTTCAACAGTAATGACAAGTCAAACTTTAAAGAATGCTGTACTGGATGCATCTTATCAAGTTGAAAAAGGAAATTCCTTATCAAACTATTTTAAAAGTACATCTAAGTTTCCATCTATTTTAGGTCAAATGGCGGGAGTTGGTGAAGAAACAGGAAAAATGGATGAAGTGTTGGAAAGAGTCGCAATATACTATGAAGGAGAAGTTGATAATTTAGTGAAAGGCTTATCATCTGCTCTTGAACCGGTTATACTTGTTATGTTGGGTGTAATGGTAGGATTTTTAATAATATCTATTATTACTCCTATATACAAACTCACTAGTGCTATTTAAAAATTAAAGGTTTAAAAAGACTGAAGGGGGGTGAAGATAAATGAATAGAGAAAAAGGTTTTACGTTAGTTGAACTTTTGGTAGTTATAGCTATTGTTGCCGTCCTTGCAGGTGCTGTTCTTTTGGCAATTAATCCTCTATCTATGCTTCAAAAGTCAAGAGATGCTAAGAGGCTTTCAGACCTGGAAACAGTTTCAAAAGCTATGACACTTGCCATGACAGATGGTGAGCTTACTCTTGGAGTATTAGGGCCCTTTACTAGTGCTTCTCCTAGTACACAAGCAGTTGATGGTACTGGTTGGGTAAAATTTGTAGTTCCTACGGATAAGACAGGACTTGCAAAATGGATCCCAGCTTTGCCATTAGATCCTTTAAATGTTGCTCCAAATGTGTACACATTCCAGTCCACAGCTACTGGGTTTGAAATATCAGCAGTTTTAGAGCACGCCGATAACGTAACTAAGATGAAAGTAGATGGTGGAAATGGTGAAGGAGTTTATGAAGTTGGAACAGATTTAAAGATTATCACTCACTAACATTTAATAGTGTTGAAATCTAAACAAAAGAACTCACTTTAAGTGGGTTTTTTTGTTATTTCCCAAAGATTTGATTTCTTAACTCTTCCCTGTCACTTTCACTAGCTATACTTATTCTCATTGTTTTTAACTTGGTCTTAAGACTTTCATCAATATTTAAACTGTGGCCAAATATTTTAATAATTTCATCAGAGTTATCATCTGAAGCAATTCTATTTATTGATACCTTATCACACTTAGGGCACATATGAACAATCATTACTTCTCCTTTTTGACTTCTTCCATACTTATCCATCTCAGTATCTTTAAATGTTATTGCAATGGGTTTCATTCCTGTTTCACAGCTTGAAAGCCTATCCCCTGCTCTTGTTAAATCTACGTGTTTGCTCCACAAACAAAATGGACAGTGGTTTCTATTTAAAGTTCCCATCCGTTCATTCACAGGAACCCATTTTTGACAGTTTATGCATTGAAATCCCCTTGCTGATTCTTCACTCATATTTATATTATATAACCTTTCCTTTTTTCATTGTTTTGTCTGATGTACAATGATTTCATGCAGGTAGCAACTATCTATTACATACTTCTTTTTATAGCAGGAACTTTTTTTGGATCATTTCTAAACTTAGTTTCAGATCGTTTAATAAGCGGAGAAAAACTAGTATTTGGTAGATCCAAATGTGATTTTTGCAAAAAGGTGTTGGGTATTAAAAACTTAATGCCTATTTTCTCTTTTATAGCACAAAAAGGTAAATGCTCCTTTTGTAAAAAGAAGCTTTCTTTATATTATCCATTTTCAGAAGTTTTAGTAGGATTGTTATTTGTGGTTGCAGGGTATCTTTCTAATTTTATGCAAATCTCTGATTTGTCTAGCTTTCTAGCATTTTTATATTATGCAATATTGTTTTGTTTTTTTGCTGTAATGTTTCTAACTGATTTGAAGTTTTGCTTGATTCCAGATGCTGTAGTTATTCCAGCAATTGTGTTTGTTTTTGTATCAAACATAGGAATAAGAATTTTTGATATGTACAACTTATATCATAGGTTATCTGCAGATAAGTTTGGTGCTTACTTAATAAAATCTGGGTATTGGAACAATCAGTTAGTTTATAGTGCAAAAGATTTTGGGTATGTTGTTTTAAGTTCTGTACTAATATCATTATTCTTTCTTTTCTTAGTTTGGATTACAAAAGGAAAAGGAATGGGTTTGGGAGATGTAAAACTAGGTCTTTTAGTTGGTCTTGTTAATGGTTTTCCACTTAACATTATTGCTATATTTTTAGGATTTGTAATTGGTGCTGTGTATAGTCTTGTCTTAATGTCTTTAGGGAAGAAGTCTTTAAAGGATACTGTAGCATTTGGACCTTTTTTAATAATTGCAAGTTTAATTACATTAACGTATGGAAGTAATCTGTTGAATTGGTACGTCAATCTTTTTTAATCCTGTCCTTTGAATCTTTCCTTTTGGTAAAGATACCCAGAACGTACTGCCCTTCCCTATTCCATCTGATGTTGCCCAAACTCTTCCTCCCATTCCTTCAACATATAGTTTAACGATATAAAGACCAAGACCTGTTCCACCTGTGTCTGATGCTATTGTGTATGAATTATCTATTCTTCCAAACTTGTGGAAAAGTTTAGGAAGATCTGCTGGGTTTACCCCAGATCCTGTATCTTTAATCCATACAATTACCTTTTCTTCTTCATTTTCTACACCAACAGTAATTCCTCCAGCTTCTGTAAACTTAACGGCGTTATCAATTAAGTTCATGATTACATCTCTAGTTTTCTCTTTATCAATATCTACAAAGGCATCTACACAGTCC
>JBAQUF010000054.1:0-3905 GCA_049297375.1 Patescibacteria group bacterium | reverse complement strand
AATAAAAAAGTACAAACCTAAGTACAATATAATCTTAAAAGATGATAAATCTTACATTTACATTGTAGTTAGAAATGAAAAAGTTTCTATTTCGGGAAAATTTATATCTCTTCCAAAAGTGATTACCGCAAGAAAGACAGAAATACAAGACAAAGATATATTTTTTGGCCCATATCCAAATTCTAGTGTAACCAAAAATATATTAGGAACAATAAGAAAAGTATTTCAATATAGAGATTGTTCTTCTTCAAAGTTTTCAAGATATGAAAAGCTTCAATCACCTTGCTTGTTTGGACATATTAACTTGTGTTCTATGCCTTGTGTCTTAAAAAGCAGTGAAGATATAAAGAAGTACAAAGGTTCAATAAAAAACATTAAAAAAATATTATCTGGAGAAGCTGTAAAAATGATTTCTGGAATAAAAAAAGAAATGAAAAGATATTCAAAAAGTATGGAATATGAAAAAGCAGCTTTGTATAGAAATCTTCTTTCTAAATTTTCTTACATACAAAACACTTTTAGAGATGCTACAGAATACATTGACAACCCATATCTTGTTCAAGACACAACAAATAAATCTATGGAGGAAATTATAGGGATAGTTCCTTTACTTAACAACAAACCAAAAAGAATAGAATGCTACGATATTTCAAACTTATCCGGCAAAGAAGCTGTTGGATCTATGGTTGTAGCTACCAATGGGAAAATAGATAAAAAAGAATACAGAAGGTTTAAGATAAAGTTCAAAGACACACCTGATGATTACGGGATGATGTATGAAGTTTTATCTAGAAGACTTAGTAGGGAATCAAAGAATAAAAAGATTAGTAAATCAAATAAGTTGCAGTCTTGGGGTGTACCTGATCTTATTGTAGTTGATGGTGGAAGACCTCAAGTGTCTGCAGCATATCAGGTCATGCAGGATCTTCAAATTAATATTCCACTTGTTGGGATTGCTAAAAAGTATGAAACTTTAGTATCAAAACAAGGAGATGATTTTGATGAAAGAAGAGTTGATAAATCTAATCTTGGTATGAGGCTTTTAATAACTCTTAGAGATGAATCTCATAGATTTGCTCAAAGATATCACCACTTATTGAGACAAAAGTCTCTTAGGGTATAATTTAATCATGAAAAAGATCATAAGAACTGCATTGTTTGTCTTTTTATCTTTATACTCTATCCAGTTTTTTGTAAAACCGTTTGAATATGGGGGAGACTACATAAAGACAATGTTTCTTGTGGTTTTAGCACTAACTCTTCTGTATCTTTTCCTAAAACCACTAGTATCAATAGTATCACTTCCTGCTAAAGGAATTACATATATCTTTATTGTTTTTATTACAACAACAATAGTATTTTACGTTTTAACTACAATTCTTAATGGATTCTCTGTTCATGCCTCTACATTGCCTGGTTTGACGATTTTTGGGTATGTGTTACCATCTAAAGGCCTAGATGGCATATGGACCATGGTCTTCTCTGGTTTAATGACAAGCATTTTGTATTTATTTTTAGAAAGTCTTTGCAGTAAAAAATGAATTTACTTCCTATATTAAAAACAGCACAAATAGTTACATGTATATTGATTATAATCTTAGTACTTATTCAATCTAAAACTGCAGGTTTATCCTCAAGTCTTAAGGGTTCTTTTAGCATGTATAGATCTTTAAGAGGAGTTGAGAAGGTAATTTTTACTGTTACTGTGGTTTTAGGAGTACTTTTAGTAATTAATTCCCTATCCATAGTACTTTTATCGTAGTATGCCTAGCATCATAGTTGAAGGAGGAATCCCTTTAATGGGTACTGTTCTTGTCTCTGGAGCTAAAAACTCCGCTTTAAAACTTATCCCAGCTGCTATGTTTTCAAACGAAGATGTTATTTTAAGCAATATTCCAAGAATAAAGGCAGTATTTGATGATCTTGAAATGATTAGCAGCATTGGTGGAAAAGCAGAATGGGTAGGACCCAATACTTTAATCCTTAATGGCTCCACTGTAAATACTCATGAAATACCTTTGGAGATTGGAAGTAAATATAGAACCGCTATGCTTCTTGCTGGCCCTCTGCTTTTCAGGTTTGGTAAAGTTTCTATTCCAAAGCACAAGTCTTTATCTTTTAAATCTGGACCTGTAAACAGAATTTTGGATACATGGAAGACCTTAGGATTTAGGGTTGAAGAAGACAACGATTACTACAAAATATTTAGTGAAAATTCAAATGGAGCTAGTATTGTATTTAGGACCTCAAGTCATACTGCTACTGACAATGCAATCTTATCATCTGTATTTGTTCAAGGAGAAACAACAATTGCCAATGCTTCAGAAGAATGTGAAATAGATGATCTTATAGAAATGCTAAATCAAATGGGAGCAAGTGTAGAAAGAGTTGAACCAAGAAAGATAAAAATAAATGGTGTGAGTATATTTAAAGGTTCTAAGTTTGAAGTTTGTCCGGATAAATCGGAAATAGCAACCTTAGCTGCTGCTGCTATAGTTACAAAAGGAAATATATCAATAAAGGGTGTAAAAAAAGATGCCATGGTTCAATTTGTTAATTTTCTAGATAAAATTGGAGTGAAGTTTGAACTTTCTGGTGATGAACTTAGAGTTTGGAGGCATGATGAAGATATACAACCCTTACACCTTGAAATATCAGCGACGCCAGGCTTTGTTTCTGATTGGCAGTCCCTTGCCACGTTAATACTTACTCAAGCAAATGGGGAAAGCACAGTTCATGATACTGTTTATACTGATAGATTTGGGTACACTGTTGATTTAAATAGAATGGGAGCAAAGATAGAAGTAGTAAAGCCAAGCGATGCAGGAGTTATTCCTGTGATCAGTGATGATTCCTACGATTACGACAAGTTGGGAGAGCCTAATATTCTGGCAAAAATTAAAGGCCCATCTAAATTAAAAGGTGAAAGACTAAATATAGATGACTTTAGGTATGGTGCAGTACTTGTTTTAGCTGCTTTGTGTGCAGAAGGAAAAAGCGAGATAATAGGGGTAGAAAATGTTGAAAGTTTCTTTGAGGAATTTATTAATAAACTAAAGTCCTTAGGAGCAAAAATATGGGAACAGTAGAACTACTAATAGATTTTATGCTTTTGTTTTTGGCATGCCTGGTTTCGCTTGCTTTGTATCCTCTTTGGATAAATTTTGTTTATCGTTTTCAAATGGGTGAAAGTGTCAGGCAGGATGGACCAGAAACTCATAAGAAAAAAGAAGGAACTCCAACAATGGGAGGACTCATTTTTGTTCTTTCTGTAGCTATAGTAAGTTTCATTTTTAACAGATCAAGGACTCAAACTTTATTTCCTCTTTTTGTGGCATCTATGGCAGGGCTTTTGGGAATGCTTGAAGATTTTACTAAAGTTTATAAAAGATCAGGTCTCCCAGGTTTTTTTGAATACCATTTTGGAAGACTCTTTAAAAACAAACATGGGGTAAGAATAAGGTTAGGAGTCTTTTCAAGAATTTGGGATTCTTTTAAGAAAGTAGCTGGCTCTGTTGGAAGTTCAGACGATAGTGGAATTTTAACTTATCAAAAATTT
Source organism: Patescibacteria group bacterium (assembly GCA_049297375.1). Lineage (GTDB taxonomy): Bacteria > Patescibacteriota > WWE3 > UBA101185 > UBA10185 > JAAZNV01. Next base: position 346 of record JBAQUF010000054.1, on the reverse strand, counting down.
ATTGTTCAAGGTTTAATTGCTGGTTTTGTATCTTATTGGACATATGTAAAACTGGGATGGGACTACATTTGGCTGCCTCTTATTGGAGACGTTCATATTGGTTTGTTTTACCCAATATTTATATTTTTCCTATTTATAGCAATTTTGAATTCAGTAGCTTTTACGGATGGTTTAGATGGTTTGGCCGGTGGCTTGTCTGTTATTTCGTTAATTTCTTTTTGGGTTTTATCAAGAATTATTGGTTACAACTCATTAGCTGGGTTTTGCGCTACTTTCGTTGGAGCTTTAATTCCTTTTCTATACTTTAATATATTTCCTGCAAGAATATTTATGGGTAATGTAGGTT
>JBAQUF010000053.1:0-3739 GCA_049297375.1 Patescibacteria group bacterium | reverse complement strand
ATGTCTTGGTAGTATGAGAGTTGCTCTCTGAATAGTTTTTCATTAAACTCCTGACCAAATATTTTCTTTGCTCTTGTTGTAACGTCAGAAAATTTATTTTCCTTAAAAACAAAGAATAGATCAACGTAGTCTTTCCACTTTGCCCTTTTTCCTAGTGCAAATGCTTTCATTGCAGAAAGAGTATTTAGACTTGGTAGTTTAATTATATTTTCAAATGTCTCAGAGTAGTCTATCTCAAACGGGTATGTGAGAAAAGTAAGTTTCACATTGTTTACAACTATAGTTAGTTCCTCTGTATTTTCTACTAGTGTGTTTTGAATTTGGTATGATTGCCTAATTTTGTTTCTGACCTTATCGTGATCAAAGCTCTTGTCTATGAAAAGATCATAATCTATAGATCTTCTATGCCCAACTTGTAATGCAATAGCAGTGCCTCCCACTAAACCAAACTCACCAGAAAACGTTTGTAGTAAGGGTAAAAGTTTAATTTGTTCCTCATTTAAAACTTCTTTATGCATTCTTGTTTAAGTATAAAGTAAAATAATTTCTTGTTTGAGGTTTTAAGTTTGTTCTCTTCTTACTTGAAATTTCCTTAAACAGTTTATTTATTTCCTTCATGCCGAATAGTTTTTTAATATATTGGAAGTCTTCCCAGTTACCGTAGTTGAATATATCTTCAGCAATGACCTGATATGATAAATTATTATAGTTTGATGTACCCCATGCTAAATATGGTTTGGATTTAATATAGTTTCTTGCCTCATTAAGTAAAGGATCAATCATACCTATATTATAGCTTATTACTTGTTGTATTTATACTCTAGTGCTATAAATTAATATAGTATGCAAGAAGAAAATAAAAAAATAAAAAATAATATACTAATAGTAGAAGACGAGTATGATATTAGATCTATATACGTAGAAGTATTAAAGTCTGCTGGATACAACGTAGATGAAGCTGGAGATGGCGAATCAGGAATGAATAAGATTAAAAATACTGACTGGGATCTTCTCCTTTTGGATATTATGCTTCCTGGAAGAGATGGTTTAAAGATTCTTAAAGACTTAAAAGAAAATCCTCAGCTTAAGAAAGGTCCTGTGGTTGCTTTAACTAATTTAAATAGTGAAAATATTATTCAAGAGGCTTTTAGTTCTGGAGCAGATGGTTATTTAATAAAATCAGAAGTTACACCAGATAAGGTTATAGAAGAAGTTGGAAAAGTATTAGGTAAAGAATAGTTCTCTACTAATGATATCCTAATGTATATCCCTGAAATATGCTATGTGTTGATTTATTTTTATCTTTTGTGTTACCATTTTCTCTCGCGCAAAAAAGAACCGAGACTTTAAACTTTTGGTTTATTATCTCGGTCTTTAAGGTTGAAGCTCTTCTAGTGTTAATAAATCACTATGATACAGCTTCTCTACCTGTTCATTGGATAGTGGGTATATTTGCACTATCCACCAATCCTCCAGCTCTTTCGGCATCTCAACGATTTCGTTGAGGAGTAATGACTCTTCAGGAGAGTCTACTCTATTTTTGCTAAATGCTCTAAGCTGTTCTCTGGCAGCATCGGTAAGGTGGGAACCGTCAAGAATGGCTACAGACCATTCCCCTTCAACATCAGCGTTGATGTTGGCACCTTTTTCAATGATTACCACGTACATCTCTGACTGCTCGTTGGGATTGCTCAAAGGAAAATCCTTTGTGTCGAAGGGTACGTAAAAGCACGAAGAACCATCAATAGTGTACGTGACGTACCCGTAACCCACACTCCCTTCAAAGCATTCTGTGGTGCGAAAATTTAACCCGAGTGTTCTTGATACTACATTAAATACTAGACCGCTCTTTGTTAGGTTACTTTCCAACGCAGATGCTAGCACTGGAACGATTGGGCTAGGCTGCTCCACAGGTGCCGCTGTAGGTTTCACAGTTGGCGTAGGTACTACCACTGTAGTTGGAGTATCGGCTGTAACTGATACCTGTTCGGTATCGGTAATTAACAGCTTTTTGCTACACGCTGTAGCGGTTATAACCAACAACAGTGTTAGAAAAATCAACACCCGTTTCATCTCTTCTCCTTTCGTTATTTGTTTATCACCACTATAACACAATTCTCTCCCCCGTGCAACTACTATAAGATAGTATGTACGTACATTGTACTAATACCCTAAAGTACTTCTCTGACTAAAAATAAGTACATCAACAAGAAGGTACATATAACATGTAGGAGGATTCTACAGCGTTATTGTCTTACTAGATTAAATACGTACTATTGTTTGGAAAATGGTAATGTTGATGCTATCCTTAAAGTTATAGATTAAACTAGTATAATGAAAAAACGTTCTCTTTGGATATTAATCGTTTTTGCTTTTTTTGTGTTAGCAGTTGACTGCATGATTGGGTGTTGGTCTGCATCTAGATTATATTTTTCACTTAAAACCTATAAGGGGAACTCTGTAGAACAAGATACTTCTGCTAGTTACGCTACTGGTGAGTTCTCAAATTTAAGTGCCCTGCTATCATCTCCAAGTGCCCCATTATACATAGATGAAACCGTAGAAGGGTCACTTAGTTTAGGAAACGACTCAAGCATCAGTTCTTCAATGTTTAAACCTTTTATCATTGATTTCTATAGTTTTAATGACTCTTTGTTCCATTCTTTTCCAGAAAAGAAAAGTTGGGAGAATTGGGATAGAAATACTTACTATATCCAATCTTACATATTAGAGATAGATGCTTTTCTTAAAACTGCATACTTAAACATTTCCTTTCCATCTGATAAACCTTTTTCCAATACTTGGAAAAGGGTAAAGTTAAATTGTGATGAGAGCAACTCTGCTATGGTTTCATCCAATAACTTTGATTTAATTAACTCAAGTATTGATATATTTAAAATGGCAAGAGAAAAAGATGCTTTATTTACTTATTGTCTTGATGAAAACTGTGATGTAGTTGGAAGATCTTGTATTCTAGCCCGACAAGAGGAGGTAAATGAAAAACCATAATTTACCATACAAGCTAATTGTTTACCCCATTGTCTTTTTTAGTCTTTTTTGTTTTTCAAGGAAAGCTACTTTAGCATGTGATACATGTGGAGCGGGTTGGGAAGATTGGGGAAGCGTTTGTGTTAAAGGAAATGGTTGTCCCTCGTGGGTTTGTTCTTGGGCTGAAAGGGAAGAATGTCATTGGGAAGGGGGACACTATTGTACAGGATACATTTACGAAGATTACTGTGTGAGGTACTTGTATGGTGAATGTATAAAATGGGGTCGACGCATCAAGAGCACTTATACTTATGAATGTTCTGTTAGAGTTTGTGAAACGGTACAGTACCCTGTTCCTTGTGCAGGTCAGTGTTACCTGTGCCCTGCACCAGAATGTACTAAGGTAAATGGAGGATGGTCCTCATGGAGTACATGTTCTGCAGTATGTGGAGGAGGAACTCAAACAAGAACATGTACTAATCCTTCCCCATCATGTGGTGGATCTTCATGTTCTGGAGCATCATCTCAAGCTTGTAATACTCAGCCATGCTGTCAAACAAATAGTGTATATACACTAAAGATAAATATTAAAGATGCAGAAAGTGGTTGCAGCAGCCTTGGATCAGGAATTGAAGGAGCAAAAGTATATGTATATAAATCAATTGGAGGAATAGCTGGAGATCCGCTAACAGGTTCTCCAGCTACATCTGATTCAAATGGAGTTGCAACATTTGAAAATGTATCGGTTTCT
>JBAQUF010000052.1:0-3208 GCA_049297375.1 Patescibacteria group bacterium | reverse complement strand
TCCTCTTCCAGTGGCATACATTTGAACAATTTCTTTATGATCATAAATTATTCCTCCAGTTGGGAAGTCAGGCCCTTGAATTACATTTGTTAGATCTTCAACATTTGCTATAGATGAAAAGCCAAGAGCCATTACTTGAGATTCACCTCCCTTTTTGGGTGCTGTTCCAATATTATCTGCTTTATCGATTAATATATTTATTCCATCAATAATCTCTCCAAGATTATGTGGGGGGATATTTGTTGCCATTCCAACAGCAATACCTGTTGTTCCATTTAATAGTAAATTGGGTAATAAAGATGGTAAGTACATTGGTTCTAGGTTTTGGAGGTCGTTCATTAAGAAATCAACAGTTTCTTTATCAATATCAGAAAAAAGCTCCTCAGAAATCTTTTCTAGCTTACACTCTGTGTATCTCATTGCGGCTGGTGGATCGTCATCTATGCTTCCAAAATTACCTTGTGGCTTAACAAGAGGATACCTAAGAGTAAAATCTTGTCCCATTCTTACTAAAGCGTCATAAACAGAAGTATCTCCATGTGGATGATATTTCGCAAGTACCCCACCCACTACGGATGCACATTTGTGAAACTTTCCAGAAAAACTCATTCCTTGTTCTTGCATTGAGTAAATAATTCTTCTTTGAACTGGTTTTAATCCATCTCTAACATCAGGCAATGCTCTGGAGACAATAACACTCATTGCATAATCCAAGTAAGAATTCTGCATTTCTGTAACTATTTCAGTATTTAATATATTTGGATCTTCTTTTGTTTCTTCTTCTTTTTTAATTATCTCTTTTTCGTCCGCCATAGCTTAATAATTCTACCAGTTTTAAATTTACTTTTGAAGAGTTTTATTACGGACGACTTCTGTACTATGAGTTCAGAAAAGAAATAACTCCGATAGTGCATTAATATCGGAGTTTTTATTCAATTGTTTTGACTAGGACCACCTTTCAAGAAAATCTAAGAAAGATTCTATTATCGTAAAGGTTATTAATCCTTCAGACCTACTCATGCTAGAGTGAACAATTTTTTTAATATTTTCTATTTCGCTGTTCCTGAATCCCCTTCTAATAAGAGTATACTGCACTTTTTCATCCTCATATAAGGGCACCTTTACTTGGAATTCCCATAATCTTGGTTCCCTTAGACCCGATAACCATCCGTCTCCGCATAGTATGCTAAAGTTTATTTTTTCTGGCTTCTTACTTAGAATGTTTTCGAGTTCTCCTTGGCGATACACACCGAAGCCACTTGGTTGCAGGGTTTCGAGAAAAACCGGGGTAATTTCTATCAGTTTTGGAACCTGTACTATAAAGATACCATCAAGTATCAATGTTTCTAGCTTCCTTTGTGAATAAAATCCTGCTGGACTAACAGCTTTTTCACTATCGATCCGCGATTGGATTACGATGATTCCAAGATCCACCTCAAAAAATTTTCCATATTCACCGCTTCTCTCTACAACCTCAACAGCCTTAATAGAGCCTTTCATTCTCTTCTCCTTTACATTTTGTATTTCTGTAGTTGTGTGGATTCTACCAAAACATTTGTTAATAGTCAAAGCTATAAGTTTTGTAAAGCCTTAACAAATTCTTTTCTTTCAATAAGCCTATTCGTTTCCCCTATTCCATCCTCAAACTTAACACCAAATTTATCTACTAACACTTTTCTTATCCAATCACTTTCAGAATAAACATAGTTTTTTCCTTTGGAGATACATGGAGCATTAAAAAACCATTCATTAGGTTCAAGAGTAACTAAAATTTCATTAATTAAATGTTTGTAATCTACAACAAACTTTCTGCTATCCCAAAGCTCCATTTGCCCTATTGTTATCTTTTTTCCTAAGTTTGGAAAATCAACTATCTTTATGTCATTAGTAATTGCTTCCCTAGGATTCTTATAAATAAATTCTTCTTGGTCAATAAAATAGTTTTGTATCCAATCTTTAGGAAGATCTGCAATTGAAGTTAAATCCTTAAAAGCTTGAGCATCTCTTGGACTAGTGATTGTAGCCTTAAAATTAAGAGTATTTGAAACAATAGCTGCATACAAAAGTTTTGCACTTACTTTGCTTATATTATCTGCAAATCCTCTTTTCTTGTATTCTTCCCAAATTAAGGTAGCACATGCTCCAATTAGCTCAATTTTAGCCTTATTCCCTATTCTTTTATTCCAGTATTCTTCATAGCCTGTGTGATGATCATATATTTCAATAATTCTGTCTTCACTGATAAACTTAGGAAATGTGTGAGGGTCTGTAGTATCCACAAGAACATATTTAATGTCTTCTGTGTTTGGTTCCTTTTCATAGTTTAATCCCCAAGATTTAATTTCATCGGTAACACTACTGTTTAATGATTCTGGGATATATGCAGTAGCTTCCTTTCCTTCAAGATTTAATAATTCTGCATAAGAGATAGCACAAGCAACGGAATCAATATCAAGTGTATATTTTGCAAGAGTTACTCCTATCTTTTCCATACGTCTTTAGGATACAGGAATATTAATTGATTGTGAATTATTTAGTAATTTATTAAATTATTATTTTGACAATTCACAAGCTATGGGGTACAATGATGACACTTGTACCTTAACAATACAAGAATCTATAGCCGACGGGCTAAAAACGTAAAAGGAGCTATCGATGTCAGATCGAACTTCCCTTAGTCTTAAAGAATTAAAAAGACTGCAGAAATTGCAGTCAAATGTGCTAAATGGAATTCCAGTTGAACTACCAGACGATCTTGTAGGGTACTGGAATTTGCACACCGAGGAGTTGCATTCAAGGCTTGGAGATTTACTTTTCCAGCGGTCTCCAAAAAGTGATTTGGTCATTCCATATCTTACCAGGCGTTTTGGTCTATCAGTCCTCCACAGTAAAACCATCAAAGAATTGATTAAGGATGGAAACTATGACTGGGCTAACAACGATATAAACGCTGAAAACTTTGGAGAAGATTTCAAAGAAGATGTAGAAGGTACTAAGGCCTTCTTAATCAACTTCAAAAGATATATTTCTTCCGAAGATGCCATTTCTGAAATGGACAAGTACGGTTTGAGACCCGCAACATTAAAGGAACTTCTTTCTTTTGGGTTTAAGTACCCAAATGAGCAGAAGAAAAATCCAATTGTTGCTCTTGGGTCCACGTGGCAGGATCCGGGCGGTGTCCTTAGGGTTCCGGTTCTTTGGTTTGACA
>JBAQUF010000051.1:0-20988 GCA_049297375.1 Patescibacteria group bacterium | reverse complement strand
CAATAGAAGGATAAATGTAGGGGTTGCTAACCTATTTTCTATTCTGTATACCCAAGTATTTTGTATACCTGCTCCATAGGAGAAACAGTAAATCCATTTTTATTTTCACATAATTCACATTTATAAGGAGCTCTTCTAGTAGATTTAGCTACAAGCACCTCTGGTTTAACTTTTACTTGATTTCTTATCTTTTCATAAACTTCTAAAGCACTTTCAACAAAAGGGTTTTCTTTCTTACCATTGTAGTAATGCTTGTTGTGAAAATATCTATCAGTTTTATTAGGATTAGATACTTTTAATAAACCTTCAATATTCTCAATCCACTTTGGATCAATAGTTCCCCCTTCAAGAATAACAGCACTTTCAAGGATTTGGGTGGCCAATTGATCTTCAGGATTTCTAATCTTTAACTTTATACCTTCAAATTCTATATCTTCAGGATCAAAGGGTGTGTAAGGAGCATAGCTAAACATGTCTAACTTTATTTTAGAAACCTCATCAACAAGAGCTATGAATAAATCATCTGCATGTTCTTCTTTTTTATCTGCATAATCATGATAATGGTAAGTAATAAAATCCTGAGAAACAGAAGGTTTTAAATCAGCTACTTCTTTTAAAAGAAAGTCTAAGTCATTAAATTCCCTATCGTAATTAAAATCCACACCATTCTTCTTTAAATGGTACCTAACAGCAAAACCACCACATAAAATTAAGTCATTAAAATTAACATGAGGAAGTAACTTCAATAAACAACTTTTAACATCCTCCTTATTTCCTTCTCCAAAGCTGTTTAATAAAACATCAGTACCCATACCTGCAGTATAGTTCTAATAATTATTTGCTGTCAAACCAAGTTATTTGACTCTTGTTATCCACCATCAAGTACTTAGTAGATAGTAACAACTTAAACTAGAAAACAAAGCCTTAAACCCAGTGTTTATGATATACTTTTCCCATGAAGAAAATATTAAATAAAATCAAAGGTCTTTTCAAAAAGTCCGATAATAAACTACCCAAGTGTAATTTTTGCAAGAAAGTTAAATCTTCTCTAAAAAATATAAACTTAAAGAAGTGGTTTAAAGAAAACAAACTTTTCTCAATTGGAATTATAGCCGTATTTATAGCCTTTATATTTGGATTCGTTCTTAAAAGCCTCTTTGTAGCTGCAACTATTAATGGAAAGCCCGTATCTAGGTTAAGAGTGATAAGAGAACTAGAAAAAAATAACGGTCTTACAACACTAGATTCAATAGTTACAGAAGAACTAATAAGACAAGAAGCTAAAAAGAAGGGGGTTAAAATCAGCAAGGAAGATGTTGATAGTGAAATAGCAAGTATAGAAGAAAGTTTAAAAGATCAAGGTCAAAGTTTAGATGAAATACTAGTTTCACAAGGAACAACCAGAAAAGAGCTTGTTAAAAATATTGAGCTTCAAAAGATGATAGAAGAAATGTTATCTGATAAATTATCTGTAACTGATGAAGAAGTTCAAAAGTATATGGATGAAAATGCATCATCTTTTCCGGAAGGAACAAACATGGATGATGTTAAAACATTAGTTAAACAACAGCTTTCTCAACAAAAGCTTAGTACTGAGTTTCAAGGCTGGTTTGAATCAATACAGAAAGACGCTAAGATTAATATTCTTGTTAAATATTAAGCTGAAATAAACAAAGCTTCTAAAATTTAGAAAAAGCTAATATACTTTACATATGCTACTCAAATCTACACGTACATTAAGTGAAATGTCTTCAGTGTTATTAAATAAAGACCTTTCTAGTTCTGATCCAGTGTATTGGGTGTTTTCTAATATATCAAAGACATGGGAAAACATGACTGTAATATCACCCAGGAATTACGATGGAGAGTTCCCTAAGACTTTTGGACATTATCACACAAACAGTAATTCGATGGAAAAATACAAGCTTCTTTCTGGACAAGGGATACTGTTGATGCAGAAAAGAAAGCTTATTGATGATGACTGGAGTCCAGAAAATATTGAAAAGATATATTTTATAGAATTCATGCCAGGTGATGAAATAGACATATCAGTTGAGTGGGGACATTCATGGTCTAATATTGGCTCGGAACCTTTGGTTACTCTTGATAACTGGAAAGACGGACACACTCCTCAAGACTACAGTCAAATAGAAAAGCTCGGTGGTATGGGGTATTTTTTAGTCAACAAAAATGGAAGAGCCGAATTCGTTCCAAATGCAAACTATAAGGATCTTCCAAATCCTGAGTGGATATCAGCATCAGATTTTCATGACTAGTATCATCTTATAAGCCCCTTTTGGTATAATTAAGCTCTTATGTTAAGTGATATTAAAAACATTTCTAGTATTCCAAAGCATGTTGCAATAATTATGGATGGAAATAGAAGATGGGCCAGAGAAAAGGGGTTTCCATCTCTTGAAGGACATAGAAAAGGAGCAGATAATTTTGAGAAGCTTGCAGAAAAAGCAAAGGAACTTGGAGTTTTATGTTTTACAGGATGGGCTTTTTCTACTGAGAATTGGAAAAGATCTAAACAAGAAGTTAAATATCTTTTTTCTTTAATTGAAGAGCTTGCTGGCAGATACAAAAAGAAATGCCAAGAAAAGAAAACTAAATTCATACATATCGGGAGAAAAGATAGGATACCTGAAAGGACAAAAGCTGTTATTGAAGATGTTGAAGATTCTACTAAAGACTTTAATGATTTTACAGTAGCAATGGGCATTGATTATGGCGGACATGATGAAATGTTAAGAGTTATGGAAAAGATAAAAGAAAAAGGAGAAGAAATTACACCAGAAAATATAGAAAAGAATTTAGATACAGCATCATTACCACAAATAGATTTAATTATTAGAACAGGAGGAGAAAAGAGATTAAGTGGATTTATGTCGTGGCAATGTGCTTATGCAGAGTTGTACTTTACAGATACATACTTCCCGGATTTTGGACCAAAGCAACTTGAGGAGGCTATTAGAGACTTTTCACAAAGGGAAAGAAGATTTGGTGGAAATTAACTAACTCTGTGCATCTTTTTCTTAGTTCTTTTTATCTTTTTATTCATTTGTTTAAGATTCTTCTTTTTTCTTCTTGGCATAGTGAAGATATTTTGACATAAAAAGCAAATTAATCAAGGTATTTTATATGATATTATTGCGCCATGAGACTTATTGCTGGAAACAAACAAAAGGAATTAAGCTATGAAGAATTCCAAAAAACAATCAAAAAATACTCATCTATAGCATTAGATATTGGTACAGGAGATGGAAGATTTGTATACAAAAGTTCAATACACAACCCTAATACTTTATACATGGGAATAGATCCTTCTGAAAAACAATTGCAGGTTTATTCTAAAAGAGCAGTAAGAAAGAAGATAAACAATGTTCTTTTTATTGTAGGATCTATAGAAAACTTTCCAATTAATGATGATGAAATTATAGATGAGATACATATAACTCTTCCGTGGGGAACATTGCTGGAAAGTATTGCTAAACCAACAAAAAACACCATATCTAAATTATCAAAATTGTTAAAGAAGGATGGAAAATTGGAAATTATCTTTGGATATACCCCTGAATTTGAACCATCAGAAACAAAAAGATTAGACCTCCCCGTTATAGGAGATGGATTAATACAAGATACAATAATTCCACTGTTTGAATCATGCAAGCTCACTCTCAGCATTTGCAAAGAGCTAAGCAAAAAGGAACTTAAGGAAATAGAAACAACATGGGCAAAGAAACTACACTTTGGAAAGAATAGAAAAATCTACTATATTTCCTTCTTAAAGAAGTTATAGATATTTTACTAGTAGCATTAAGCCTAAGGCTAATCCACCAATAAGGAGCATGGTGATTAGAGGCTTCTTCCAGCTTACAGCAACAGGAGATTTCTCAGCTTGAATTTCCTTTTTCTCCTCTGGTGCTACAATAACTTGTTCTGGATTTTGAGGCTCCATAGATTAATAATAACACCTTTGAAAGTTAAAGTAACTTAGTATATGATACTAACCAAACATTAAGAAAGGAGAAGAAGAGAATGATTCAAAGATGGAGAAGGGTGCTACTTAAAATATCTTTGGAGGATTTTGAGACTCTTCCAGAAGAAAGGTTGCTATCTTTAGCCAAGAAGTTGGGTACGGATATTAAATTTAACCCCTGCACAGATCCAAACAGAGATATAGAGTTCTATGATGACACAAACAATACAATCATGAACTTTCTAAGGAAGTTGGAGAAAGAAGAAAGAATAGAAATTCTAAATGTATCGTGCAAAGAAAATGGTAAAGAGGTAAAAACCAAACGGGAGACAAAAGATTTAACACCTGTACAAAAACTTGTGGTGAAGGTTTTCAATATTCCATACAAATAAGTACTAAGGCGGTTTTTGATAAACAAAGACCGCCATTTTTGTTTCTTCTTTTTTCAATATTATTTAACTGATAACATTGTTATATGATATTAAAACCTCTTGAAACAAAGGAGCTTCCAAAACCACTTCCCTTCTCTAAATTAATAGGACCTAGCTTTATTATTCTAGGCCTTGGACTTGGCACTGGAGAATTAATTTTATGGCCTAATTTAGTGTCTAAATTCGGAATGGGAATAATATGGGGAGCAATACTTGGAGTAACATTTCAATTCTTTATGAATATGGAAATAGAAAGATATGCCTTAGCTAGAGGAGAAAGTGTATTCGTTGGTTTTGCAAGAAAACTAAAGAAACTCCCAATATGGTTTATTCTTTCTACCTTTATTCCTTGGATATGGCCAGGAACAGCTACTGCTTCTGCAACAATAATTAGTAATTTATTTGAACTATCAAATATACACATAATTTCTATAGCACTTTTAATCTTTGTAGGGTTAATTCTCTCCTTTGGATCTGTGCTATACAAGACAGTAGAGCACTTTCAAAAGTGGGTAACTATAATTGGAGTTTCTTTTTTAGTTCTTTTAACACTTTACTTAGCTAAGTACAATCATTGGACAGCACTAGCAAGAGGGTCTATTGGAATGGGAGATGGCTACCGGTTTTTACCGATAGGAATCCCAATTGCATCATTTTTAGGGGCACTAGCTTACGCAGGAGCAGGAGGCAACTTAAACTTAGCTCAATCAAGTTATATAAGAGAAAAAGGTTATGGAATGGGAAAATATACAGGAAAGATAAAAGGTCTTCTTCATGGAAAAACACAAGAAGATATTAGCATTACAGGAAGTAAATTTGAAACAACAGAAGAAAATGTTAAAACATTTAAAGAATGGTGGAGAGTAATAAATAAAGAACATGCTTTAATCTTTTGGATAACAGGAGCTGTAACCATATCAATACTTGGACTATTGGCATTTGTAACTATTCACGGTCAAGTTGGAGATAAACAAGATATTGAATTTTTAATGGTGGAAAGTTCAAGGATAAGTCAGATGGCATCCCCTATTATAGGGGCTTTCTTTATGATTGTTGTTGCAATTACATTGTTTGGAACCCAACTTGGTGTATTTGATGCTACAAGCAGGATAATTTCAGAAAACATTATCTTATCCTCAAACAAGCTTAGTGAAAAGAATATTAGAAATGTTTATTACATAGTACTTTGGGCTCAAATATTAGCAGGAATAATAATTTTATCCTTAGGATTTAGACAACCTCTTCAATTAATAATAATTAGTGCAGTTCTTAATGCTTTTACTATGTTTGTTCATGTGGGACTTACTCTATGGTTAAATTTATCATCTTTAGAAAGAGAAATTAGACCTAGTTTCTTTAGAATTATGGTAATGATTCTTGCTTTTTGTTTTTACGGATTTTTTAGTGTTTACACTATAGTAAATCAAATATCATAAAGCACTTCTAAAGATGATAGAATACATGAATATCGGGGTATGGCGCAGTTGGTAGCGCGCACGCATGGGGTGCGTGAGGCCGGCGGTTCGAGTCCGCCTACCCCGACCAATTTAGATAAAAACAAGTAAGTATGATAAAAGAATCTTTACTTAATCTACTCAAAACAAATAGCACTGAATATACTTATTTAGAACATGCTGAAACTAAAACAAGTGCTGAATCGGCGGCTATACGAGGAACAAGACTAGAAGAAGGTGCAAAAGCGCTGATTTTAAGAGGTAAAGTTACTGGTAACAATGTTATGGTTGTTGTCCCGGCACACAAAAAAGCTGACTTAGGAAAATTGTCTAAAATTATAAATGAAGAGCTTGAGTTAGAATTTCCTAATAGAATTCTAGAAAGATGGAGTCTTCAAGTAGGTGCTGTTCCTCCCTTTGGTAATCTACTCGATATTCCTACTTATATAGACAGAAGTATATTAGAAAATGAAAGAGCATCCTTCAACTGTGGTTCAAGAACAGCATCAGTTATTATGAAGGTAAGAGATATGGTTAAACTCATTAATGGTACCATCGGAGATTACTCCCAATAAACCAACGTTATAAAACATTTGTAAATGACCTATGCTATAGCCACCAAAAGCTACAGACTATTAGAGCAAAGTACAAGAAGTTTACTTAAAAATCAACCTTCCTTCTATTTCTTTATTAATATTCTGATTATTTCTTAGAAACTCCTCTAACACTTCCTGGAGAGATGTAGTTATAACCTTACCCTTGTCCAACTTAACAAGATCTTCCTGAGTGATATTTAAGTAATCCTTGCAATTGTTTAAATGATAACCTTGTAAGCAAATGGTATAAGCATCTTCATCCTTAACATCTAGTTCATTTATCTTCAAATAATCTAATTTTCCTTCTTTATCGCTGTAAGCAGCTTTAACTTTAGAATTAACCTGGTAGCACTCCCCCTCTCCATCTCTATTCTTAGTTCTCATAACACGGGAAAAGATATTTTTTAACTGCTCTCCTTTGATTTTAAATCTAGTAAGGGTATCATCATAAGGAAAACAAGCTAACACATCTTTTAATGTCACAATTGGACCTAACTCTTGTACTCTTATTGAACCACTTCCGATAAACACAACATCACATTGTGCATTATCTGCAAAAGCATCTGCAATTAGATTTCCCAGCGATGTCTCTATTTCTCTCTTTGGATGTGTATGCTTCTTAGCAAGCTTGCAAACGACAGAGCTATACTTTTTATCAACAACATCTCTAAATGATTCTATAAACTTAGTTAGCTCCTTGTCTGGTTCAGCTAAGTTATCATCAATTGGAATAAGCTGCCATTTATAATCAACAATGCTATTTGTATCATCATCAACAGTAATATCAAATCTTCCTATTTGGTTAGTTCCAACACCAGCTTGAGTAATTAAGACATTATTTATCTTTTCTGGCTGCTCTAAAAATGTATGAGAGTGTCCTCCAATTATCACATCTACTCCCCATTCTGGTTTTAGCATTGAAGCTAGCTCTTTATCAGAATCAAAACCAATGTGAGTTAAAAGAATAGTTAAATCGATATCATCATTTTTATAGGCATTACATATCTTGCCTACTTCTTTACTTGCTTCTTCAAGTGAAATAAAACTACCAACAAGAGCATCTGTTTTTAAGGAATCCATAATCTTTTCTGTAATAATTCCTGTGAATAAGAAATCAAACCCATCTTTATTTATTATCTTATAAGGCTGCATTAACCTCTTGTTGTATTTTTTAACATAAAGATTGGCATTAACTATTGGAAAATTTGCTACTTTCTCAAGAAAAAGAAGATGTGGAAGGCCATAGTCAAACTCATGATTCCCAAGAGCAACAACATCAGGAGCAAGATAATTCATTATTTCAATTGTGGAACACCCTTTATACTCACTATCAATTACAGATCCTTGAAGCATATCCCCAGATATTACGTATAAAACATTCTTTTCTTCTTTTCTAACTTTATTTATATATCCAGAAAGAAGGGACAACCCACCAACCAATTTCTTATGCTCTGCAGTATCTTCAGCAAAGAAATCCCCATGCATATCATTAGAATGAAGTATAGTAAATTTCTTCCTTAGACCCATATAAGTTATCAATCAGACTGCTTCATCAACTCTTCAGCAAAAGCCCAAAACATATCATTTCCACCAATCTTACCTGCACATAAGGCAGCGATTGACTTACTCATTGCAGTAGGATGAAAATCTAGTGGAAATTGTCTGTAAACCCATTTAACATCCTTGTTTTCTTTTATGAAAGCATTTGCAGTATCTTGAAATGCCTTGCAGTAGGAACAATCAAAATCTGACCACTCCATAAGTACATATCTTGCACTAGTGTCCCCTTTTACATAATCTTCAGATGTAATAGGATCAATTGAAATTGCTGTGCCTGAACCAGATTTTAACTTTTCAAAGGTTGATTTAAGTGTCGCTAAAGGAACTGCTCCACCTAATTCAATAGCCATGCCGGTTTTAGTATCTAATAGAAAGTTTCCAGGAGTTCCACTTACTCCCGATTTACTGGCAGAAGCAATTTGATCATTTACTTTTTTCTCTATATCTGCCGACGCCATACACGTATTAAACTTATCTTTGTCTAATCCGAGTCTTACTGCAATTTCTTCGTTTGTTTCAGAAGGTACTGCTGTATCTTCTTGTGTGTTTGCCACTTCTTGAGAACCATTTAAAACATAATTACTAGTTTTTTTATCCAGTAAAGCTCCGAGCAAGAAAGCAATTACTATTAAAACCCCTAAGATTCCTACTTGTATAATATTTGTGTTTGTCTTTTTTCCCATAAAAACTCCTAAAATTTATAAACTTAATAATATCAGGCAGTAATTATTCTGCAATTTCCCTTACTATATATGTCTTTCTACCGGAAGATTCAAAGTAAATCCTCATCATTAATTCACCAAGCATTCCAAGCATCATAGATTGAATACCAACCACAATTAAAAGGACGGACAGCATAAGAAGAGGTCTGCTTCCAATGCTTTGTCCCATAATCTTTAAAACAAGAAGATAAAATGCAATCAATCCTCCAACTCCAGAAACAACGGCTCCTGTAAACCCAAATAACCTCCCTGGCATAGCTTTAAATGGCTTTCTAGCAAAGTAAAGCATAAAGTACAAAGTCATAATGTCTAAAAGAACCTTAAAGGTTCTTTTATGTCCCTTGTAGTAAGACTGACCAAAGTCTCTATCTTTAAAATCAACATCAAACTCAATTGTTCTTGGACCATATACACTAGCATAATCTGGAATAAATCTATGCATTTCCCCATACAATCTTAAATTTTTTGCTATATCCCTTCTAAAACCTTTCATTCCAGACCCTCTGTCTTTTACATAAACACCGGATACTTTTCCAATAATTCTATTGGCTAAGCCACTTTGTTTTGCTCTACCACTTTTACCACCACCCCATCTATTAGCTCTATTTGTATTTACAAAATCATATCCATCATCAAGATAATCAATTACCTTATTAATATTTTCCAGTGGGATTTCTAAATCTGCAGACACAGTAATAATGTAATCTCCTTCGGCCAAATCAAATCCAGCCATATATGCAGCACTTTGACCAAAATTAGTCATTAAATTTATACCCTTAACTTCAGCATGAGCATTTGCATACTTTCTTATCACTTCCCATGTTTTATCTTTACTTCCATCGTTAACAGCAATAATTTCAAAGGCATATTTATGACCTCTTGCTAAATCTAAAAGACCATCTAGTGTTCTATTTATATTTTCTTCCTCGTTAACACAAGGGATTACTATTGAAATAAGTCTATTTTTCTCCATATTTTATCCTTAAACCAATCTACTTCTTTTAAAAGCCCTACTTCAGGCTTTGTAGTTGGATTATACCCCAAAATTTCCTTTGCTTTATCAGTAGTAGCTCTTGTTTCAAGCTGATCTCCTGGCCTTGGAGGTTTAATATCGTATATTGCTTTCTTGCCTAAATAATCTTCAATTATCTTCAGACAATCACCAACAGTATTAGCAGTATTCAAACCTAAATTAAATATTTCTCCAATACACTTTTCATAATTATCAAGAACAGAAACTAATCCATCTACAATATCTCCAACATATGTAAAACTTCTAAGATGTTTTTCACTTCCTAAGAAAAATGGAAAAGGTCTGTCATTTAGTATAGAATCAGTTACCTTTGGATAAAGTTTATCTGGCCTTTCTCTTTCACCATAAACAGAAAATAATCTTATTGATGTAGCTGGAAATCCTTTATCTCTTTGATAAGCAAGAAGAAGCTGTTCTGAAGCTAGTTTTGTAACTCCATAATATGATGTTGGTTTAGGAGGAGTGTTTTCATCGTCAGTAGCATGTTTTCCATAAACAGAAGATGTAGATATATTTACCATTATCTTTAATTTTTTATTGTCTTTTAAAGCTTGATAGAGGTTCTCTGTAGCAACTATATTGTTCTTAATGTATTCAGAAAGTGGCGTTGTTGAAGATATTCCAGGCTGAGCAGCAAAATGAAACACAACATCTACTCCATTTGTTATTTCACTCAAATCATCGGTAGCCAAGTCAAGTTTTTGTACCCTAATACCTTTTTTTTGAAGATCCAACGCATTTAACTTTTTTAAATCTATGCAATAATATGGAGAAAAGTTATCAAGCCCTATTACCTCATGACCAAGGCTTGAAAGCCTCTCTGCAAGGTGTGATCCAATGAAACCAGCTGCTCCAGTTATTAATACTTTCATACTGGTACATTATACCTATTTACATATAGAATTTCTGCTATAATCTGCAGTAATCTAAAGGAAGAAAGGTGAAGGAAATGTCTACATTAACTAAATTACAGGAAACCACCGCAGACGATATTGTAGAGCAAATTAAATCGGAGATTCAATCAATCAAGAATGCTCTAGATGACAAAGGCGGTAATCTAAAACAAAGGCTCTCTCAAATAAGAACCTCACAAGAAAAGCTGAGTAATTTAATAACAACGCTTGAGGAGGAGCAGCATGTTGTTAGTGCAGAGAGTGAAGAAACTCTTGACGAAATCATAAGACTCTTTTAGGTGCTTAACTTTTTGGTTTGCTAATATTAGGTTCTCCACCATACTCTGGGTAATCTAGTTCTTTTAAAGATTTTCTTCCTAAAATCCAATTTAAAACATTAGAAACAGTAACTCCCATCTTTAAACCAGTAAAAGATCCTGGTCCTAAATTTGGAACAAACATAGAAATATCATTAATTTTTAAATTATTCTCTAAAAGAAGATCTTCAATAGATTGGATAACGTCTATCTTTCCACCTTTTACTCCAACAACATCAACAACACCTTCATTTTCCTTAACAAGCTTAACTTCTTTTTCATCTCTTTTAGATGTATCTATATATATCTTATATTCTAATTTTTCTGCTATTTTCATCTACGTATTCAAAATAAATTCTTAAAGTATCTTTAGGTAGTAGCTTTTCTGCTAAATCAGGCCATTCAATTATAGTAATACTTTCTTTATCTTCTATCATTTCCTTAAAGCCTAAGTCTTCCACTTCCTTTTCTGTAGTTAATCTATATAAATCAACATGATTAATCTTTTCATACTTTCTAGCTATTACAAATGTGGGGCTTTGCACTCTGCTTCTTATTCCTAATGCTTCAACCAAAAACCTAGTAAATGTAGTTTTTCCACTACCCAAATCACCATATAAAGCAATGACCACTCCTAGCTTTATATCCTTTGCTATCTTACCAGCAAATTCTTTAGTTTCCTGGGTAGAATGGGTAATAATTTCCATAATAATAACCCT
Source organism: Patescibacteria group bacterium (assembly GCA_049297375.1). Classification (GTDB taxonomy): domain Bacteria; phylum Patescibacteriota; class WWE3; order UBA101185; family UBA10185; genus JAAZNV01. The sequence goes on along the minus strand of JBAQUF010000051.1, from coordinate 9,281 downwards.
GAAATAATTGCACCAAAGGTATCTACATAAACATCAAATAAGCTAGATGATCTCAAAGGAGTAAAAACTTGATGAAGTTCATCAAACACAGCGTACATAACGGTCATAAAAATGGATAGTAATATATTCTTAGTTCCTTTATAGTAAGCAAGACATAAGAGCATAAACAATAAAAAATGACCGGATATTTCGCTAGGTTCATTTCCAACAATACTCTTATTAATTATCTTCCCTGGAACTGAAGAAAGAACAAAAATTATAGTCATTATTAAAATAGCTGGAATCCAACTCTTAATATATTTCACTAATGTATTTTACCATTCACAAGAAACCTTTTCTTTTTATAAAAATATCCAAAAGCACAGGATATAAAGAAAACTACTATCCCTAAAACTAAGTAAATAGTCTTGGAAACATTCTTTTTATCTTCTAGTATTCCTTTTTGTTCCGTTTTTCCCTTAGTTTCTTGGCTAGAGTAGCTAGAAGAAGATTCTATAACATTACTTTCAACAATTTCTTCATTTTCTTTATCATTTTTACTTAATTTTATCTTCTTACGATAGTTTTCATAAACTTTATCACCCCAAACATACTTTTTGGGAGCTAAATATATCTCCCCTGTGTTTTTATTTCTAATTTCAAAGAAAATTTCTGTTTTTTCTACACTTAAACCCCTTACCCTAACTAAAATATTTTCCTTAAGACTAGGAAAGCTAGTTATTGATCCATAAGAAGAAACCCATTCTCCACTATCTTCATTTAATATTTCAATAATTCCGTTTGAGATCACAGGCCTAACTAAAAAATCTTTTTTGTCATAACCACTAAGAGAATACTTTAACTCCACATTTACTTCTTCGTCTTCATTTACAAGATACTTATTCAACTTAAATTCAAAATATGAAAAATTAGCATAAGAAATACAACAAGATAAGACTAAAATTATTATGAATATTAAATATTTCACACAAGATAATCTTTAACAAAAGGGAACTGAAAACAAGAAGTTAAATTCTATTGAAACTAGGATAATACATAAGATCTAAGCTTAGTAACCCTTTACTTTAGATGCCAGTAAAGAGTCATGTAGCCACCATCATGAAATATAAAGACACCATTTCCACCATCTCCAAGACAGTTCCTACAGAAGTAGGCTTCTCCATCAGCTACAGCATAAACAGGGGATCCATACGGACCATACATATCATATGCTGGATGCACTTTTCCACCATAATAGATTGGAGACCAACAGGTATACCCAAAACCTTGAGAAACAGTCGGACTACTAATAGGCCACTCCCAACTGCCACTCCCAACCTTCTTATTCTCTGATTTCTCACACCCAGTACTCCAGTACACGGTTTTCTTTTCAAGCTTTTTAGCAGGATCTACATAATTTGAGTAGTACCAATCCCACCCTTCAATATCTTCGAAAGAAGAATATTTATACACTCCAAAGTGAAGATGATCCCCAAAAGAATATCCAGTATTACCTTGAATACCAATCACATCTCCTTCGTCTACATCCTCCGCCTTTTGTCCTTTTAATACACTAACGGCATTAACAATCTGCTGTAATTCCTTTTTAGCATCAGCTAACATCTTTTGGTACTTAGCTTCATCATTTTGAGTTTGAGCAAGAAGACTCTTCTTCATATCTTTTTGATCTTCTAAAGTAGTTCTATATGAATCAAGGTTAGCCTTTTCTACCTCTAGTTGTCTTTTTAAAGATTCTGCTTCATCTTTTTTCTCGGTAAATATCCTTTTTTGTTCTTCAAAGCTTTTCTTTGTCTCCTCCATTTCTTTAATTAGCTTGTTATCGTTTATCTCCATAACTTTTAAATACTCAGACTTGGAAATAATTTGATTTAGGGTATCTCCACCAAACATAAGCATAAAAATACTTTCTTCTCTATCTTTGTATCTTTCTCTCATTCTTGATCCTAATACTTTTTCTTGATGCTCAATAGATTGCTTAAGTTTATCTATACGTGTACTTAAACTTTCAATATCTCCTGCTAGTTTTGATATCTTTTCTTCAGTTTTTTTAATATTGACTTGAGAACTTTGAATCTTCAACTCAGTTAAATAAATTTGATTATCCATGTACTCAATTTCATTTTGAAGGGTGTTTTCTTTTCCTTTTAATTCATTTAACTTCTTTTCATAACTTTCTATCTTATCTTGAATATCCTCAATATCATCTCTGTCAACATCTTCAGCATTTACCTTTGTTAAAACTAAAGGTGAAAAGAGAATAAAACCAAGTATAAAAGTGGTAAAAAGAATTCCTTTAATTCTCATAAGACTAGTACTTTAAATACTTTTTTATTGCAGCGTTGCTACCAAAGTATCCAAGCATAAACCCAGAAAGTAGTAAGATACAGGACAAAACTAACGAAAAAATGATAGGATTCATGTAGAATCCAGGTATAAAACCTAAAGATAATCCTTTAGAGAAGACGCTGATTTTACTCATAGCTACACCAAAAAGCATCATAACTATGGAAGCACTGGCTGCAGATATTAAACTAAAAAACACTCCCTGGTAAATAAACGGATTTCTAACATAAGAATCAGAAGCTCCAACTAACTTCATAATTTCAAGCTCTTGTCCTCTGGAATTTATAGTAGTTCTTAATGCAGATATTATTACCGAGTATGAAATCACAAAGAAAGATACTACAAGAACAAAGCCAACAATATAGACAGCAGTACTTATTGATCTAAATCTTGAAACAACATCTTTGTAGAACCTAACTTCTTCCACTCCTTCCATACTTTTAAATTCATCCGTTAGGTTATCAAGATCCCCAATATTTTTAGCTTTAACTTCTAAACTTGCAGGGAGAACACTTGCGGATATTGATTCCAATAAAACAGGTTCATCTTTATTTATTTCCTTGAATATTCTTAAGGCTTCTTCTTTAGATACATAATTTATTGACCCAATCCTGGAATCCTTCTCAAGATTTCCTTTAACTGGAAGTATTTTATCTTCCCCAAACTCATCTTTAAAAAAGATGGTAATTTGAGCTTGATCTTCAAGATATTTTAAAGCTGTTTGAGATAAAACAATAATATTAATAAATATTCCAAGGAGAAGAAAGGTAATTCCCATTACAAGGAAATGAGAAACAGTCATTAGTTTCTCCTTATTTAAGTAGTATTTAAGATTTTCCCACGTTTTAGTCACGATACATTCCTCCTTCTTTATCTGAAACTAATTTACCTTTTTCTATTCTAATAACCCTTTTAGTAAGCTTATTTACTATTCTTTCATCATGAGTACTCATTATAACAGTGGTTCCAAGAGAATTTATCTTTTCAAGTATTTCTATAACTTCATCAGCTGCATCGGGATCAATCATACCTGTAGCCTCATCAGCAATTAAAACATCAGGTTCATGTGCTAAAGCCCTTGCAATAGCTACTCTTTGCTTTTCTCCCCCAGACAGTTGTCTTGGGTAAAAATCAGCATGGTCAGAAAGCCCCACTAAACTTAAAACATTAGGAACTATATTTTTAATTTCTTCCTTTTTTGAATCAACTACTTCTAAAGCAATTGATACATTTTCACTCACTGTTTTTGAATCTAAAAGTTTATAATCTTGAAAAACTACTCCTATCTTTCTTCTTAATCCTGGAACACTATCCTGGGGTATCTGCAAAACACTTTCTTCTTTAAAGAAGATCTCTCCATCAGTAGGAGATTCTTCTTTTATTAGAAGCTTAATTATTGTTGATTTACCGGCTCCTGAAGGACCTACTATAAATACAAATTCTCCTTGATCAATAAAAAAAGACACACCATTTAAAACCTTAGTTCCAGGGGTATATTCTTTTGATATATTTTTAAATTCAATCTGATGCATTTCTTATTATTACCTCCTCAACAAAAAGTACATTTGTTTTTCCATCATTTAATTTTCCCATTTTTCCTGATACTTTAACATTCAAGTTTTCAGCTAACGATAATTTTTGATCATTTGACTTAAGAAGAAACATTTCCTTTCCAGAAAAGTCAGTTAATGCATAGGATATATTTTCCAGTGGATACATTTGTGGATCAACATATGTAACTTTTCCTTCAAAATATGATTTCTCATCTTTTGGGGAAATAACGGTAGGCATATTAGAGCCTGTTGCTTTTTCATCTTCTTTTAATCCCCCTGATGTAAGATAACCAACTAGTATACCTATAAATATGAAGGAGATAAAAACAATGATAAGTACAGTAATTAATTTTTTTCCTTTTAATCCTTCTACTTTAAGGTAAAAGGATTTGAGCAGATCTAACATAATTAAGTTTATTATAGCTTACTAATCAAAAGATGTATAAGCCTGTTAAATTCATTACAAATATACCCTACAAGGACTTTTCAACATATTATTTGTTCAATAAAGAAAACAAGATACTTGTTCCTATTGAAACTGATAAAAGCCATTATTCTAAAGCAGTCCCTACTGTATACAACAGTATAAAAAGATTGGTAAGTGCATTAGGATACTCTTTTTTATGTTTAAAAATTTACAGACTAGATCAAAACATCTTCTACACATATCTTTCTATTTATAAATCTGGAAAGCTAAACGATGTAATGGATTTAAATATTGGTTTCGAAGATGGAATAAAAATATCCAAAGAAGCTAGTATTCCCATATATATCAACGAGGAAATAATTAAAAGAGTAGGAATTGTAATAACAAAAAAACTAGTTGAAAAGGCTTTATCTGTTTAATTATTAATTAACTAAATATTGTGCAATATTTGCATTGTGTTCTGCTAGTGTTTTAGCATAGTGAGTCACTCCAGCTTTGTCTGTTAAGTAAAAGTAGTAAGGTGTATCTTTGTAGTTAAGAATGGCACTTAGTGCAGATACACTAACAGATGATATTGGTGCTGGAGGAAGACCTACATTTAATCTTGTGTTGTATGGGCTATCAAACTCCAACTCTTCTTTACTTAAATCCTCAGGCCACCATTCCAGCTGCATATATTCATCTAAAGTAGGAATACAAGTTCCTCCCTTGCTACAAAGTCTTTCTAAAACTACTGCGTATTGAGTTGTTGCATCAACATCAAGCTTCATTCCTTCTTTCCATCTTTTTATTAATATTCCAGCAATAATAGGTCTATCTTCTTCATTTGATACTTCTCTTTCTACCATTGAAGCAAGTATTATTACATTTTCTTTCTTAATATCAACTTTATTTAAATTTTCCGTTTTAAATAAATCGGATGTTTTTTGATCAAATGTTTCTCTTAAGAGAGAAACTAATTCTTGATCTTGTATGTCTTTATTCACAAAGTATGTATCAGGAAAAAGATATCCTTCAAGACCATCTGTTAAATCCAAGAATTCTTTATAGTCAACTTTCTCTAGCTTTTGAGATGCAAGTCTTGCAAACTCTTCTCTTCTCCAGCCTTCAAGAAATGTTAGCGTTATATCATTTTTTCCATGTTGTAGTTGTTCAATAACCTTAACAAGAGGTGTTCCGGCTTTTATTGTGTATGTTCCAGCTTGAATGTTTGTTTCTCCTCTGTTTAAAAATACATAAAGAATAAAAAGAAATTCTGAGTTAATTGCATCATGAGATGCAAGTGTATCTGCTATTTCAAATACGCTATTTCCACTACCAATTTCTAAGGTTACTTCTTTTCCAGATTGAGAAGGTCTCCATACTGCTATTTTATAGTAAGCAAGAAGAAGAGCTGGAACAATAACTAAAAATAGTACTACAAGAGATATAACCAATGTTCTTTTTTTCTGGGGAGTGATTACATGATATTTAGTTGGGTCTAGCTCTTCAGTCATGAAGATATTTTAGCATAAAAGAAGGTCATACCTTAAATAAAGTATGACCTTTAAGTTCTTAACAATAAAATGAACTAAACATAGCTAAGAACTACAATCGCGAAACCAACAAGAACGGCTGATATAGATAGGTCAAAAAGTACGGAGTTCATAACCTCCCATCTTGTTACTGCCTTCTTACTTCTCATGGTTACTTGGCTTTTAAATCCTTGGTATGGTGAGTTTAGAAGATACTTAAAAGTTCTTATAGCATCTTCATGCATATAACCTATACCAAATAAACCAACTGTAACAAGTAAGACCCCTACAACCCTAGAATCAATAGATTTTGTGCCCCAAAGTACACAAACCACCAACGTAACCACTACTAAGTAAACAAAACAGTAAAAGGGTTGTGTTTTTCCACCAAACAACAAAACAAGATCTCTAAGCCATTCGATATGCTTTTTCTTTGTGCTCATTTGTATCTCCTTTTTTCGCTAGAGTTATTACCAGTAATTAGCTTTAAACAACCAATGTCAGTACAAACATGAGCATAAAAGAAATAAAAAGTACAAGTGTTGCAGTGTTGACCCTTTTGCTACCCCCTCCTATCTTGGTATGTTGTGCATAATCGGAGAACAAGAAAGACATAATAGCCAGGGGAGCAACTAGAAAAAGCGTTAAAAAGATGTATGGACCAAGCCAGTACAACTTAAACCTAACAAGTGCAACGAGTGAAACATTACAGACAGAAACCAAAACAAGAAGCCAAAAGATAAGCGTATCTTTTCTTTTCTTTTCTATCTTTTTTACTAACTTTCTAATTCTTTCCTTCAGACTTTTATTTACCATTACTTTTTTCTTACCCATTCTTTCTCCTTATCTTTTGTTTATTAAAATGCAATATACTACATATAGACACCTTTATCAAGCTATGGGTTTATAAATAGAGGGCAATCTGTTATAATACAAGGACAGGAAGCTGACTGGTTGCTCCTAACGGAGAGGAAAGTCCAGACTGCATAGAGCAAGGGAGCGGAGGGTAACCTCCGACGCTAAGAACGCTGGTGCTAGGTAAGTGAAAATTTACTTAGACAGAAAGTGAAAAGACACTTTCTGAGAGCAACAGAGACGAGCTTTTTCCGTAAGCTTAAGCATGGAAAAAGAGTGAAACGGGCAATCCCACCCTGCAGAAACCCACGAAAGTACCGTTTAAGTCTGCTCGACAAGGTATAAAGATGGGGCTTAGATAGATAACCGGATAAAACAGAACCTGGCTTACGGGCTTCCTGTGCCTATAAACTAATAAAAAATATAACTAATATCTAATTAACTTCTTAAATATAATAGTTAAAACCATTAACATAGGAACAGCACAAACTGCTCCCAATATTCCAAAAAAGTTAGTTCCAACTAAAAGAGCAAGAAGTATAACAAGAGGTCTAAAACCAGAAACCTTCTCCATAATCTTTGGAACAAGAATATTATTCTCCAGCTGTTGAATAACAATAAAAAGGGCAACAACTCCAATTCCTTTAATAGGAGAATCCGCAAATCCAATAATTCCAGCTAAAATAGCACTAATAGTAGGTCCAAGAAGAGGAACCAACTCAAAGATACCTGCAACTAAACCTAAACCTATTGCATACTTAACACCTAGAATAGAAAGACCAATAGCACTAGCTATTCCAATAGAAAGCATCAACATAACTTGACCTCTTATCCAATTACCAACACTCTTTTCAATATCTTCTATGGTATCTTTTATAGTATCTTCTTCTTTCCTAGGGAATAATGAAATAATATTCTTTTTGAGATTTTCCCAATCCAAAGACATATAAATAGAAAAGATTAAAAGACTTACAAATGTAGCTAAGTTAGAAAATACAGAAATAGTTGCAGATACAATACCGCTAGAAACCTTAGAAGCTTGAGGAACCATATTAACTAAGGAGCCTTGAAGATCAACTGGAATATTGAGCTGCTTAACAATTGTTGACAAGTTACTCATTAACTTTTGAAATTCAACAACAACTGGAGGAAGTACAAAGGTAAATATGCTTAAGAGAATAATAATAAATAATGCATAAGAAATTAAAACTGCTACACTTCTAGACACTGGTTTGTTAAATACAATAAACTTCTTAAAATACCCAATGGGTTGCTCCATTGATACAACAATCAAAGAAGCCAAAAGAAGCATCCCAATAACAGATCTAAGACTGTAAATAACATACCCCCCAAGAAGGATAAGAAGAGTGATAACCACAGTTTTTACAGATACAACTACTTGTTTGTCCATTATTTAAAGTTTCCTTTCAATATCATTGTATATTATTTCTTTATAATCGTCTTCTGATATATCTACCCATTTTGTATCTTTGTTTTTCTTAAACCATGTTAACTGCCTCCTAATATACGCATGAATATCGTACTTAATTCTTTGAATTGATTCCTTATCATTAGACTTTCCATTAATAAAGTCTAGAACAGTTCTATACACTAATCCTTTAAGCTTTGAAGATTCACTGTATCCCATTTCTATTAGCATTTTAACTTCTTCAATAATTCCTCCACTCCAGATAGCATCAACCCATGCATCAGACCTTTTATACAGCACATCTCTAGATACATTTAAGCCAAAATACGTGAAGTTATACTTGATAAGACTATCTTCACTTAAATAATTAAGATTAGAATCACCTAAATCTTTTAGTAATTCCTTTTCTACTGCTCTTATTAACCTAACTTTGTTTTTCTTATCAATACTTTCATAAGACTTTAAGTTCAAACTAGATAATTTCTTTTGAAGATCCTCCAAAGATAAGACTTCCAAAGAGTTCCTTAATTCAAGATCAGGCTCTACATGAGACGGTCTTACTTTTCCAGTAAACAAGTCAATGTAAAAGCCAGTACCTCCAACTACAAATATATTCTTTCCTGGTTTTTCTAGTTCTCTTGTTTTTTCTAATGCAAATTCAGCAAAATCATATCCAGAAAAATATTGATCTGGAGTTGTTAAGTCATAACCCCACACATTTATTCCATTTAATTTCCAACGCTTATCTTTTTTTTCAATTAGTAAGTTTGAATCTACTGAGGATTTACCAGTTCCAACATCCATAAATTTAACTGCTTGTCTGGAATCAGCAGATATAACTTCTCCATCAAATCTTTTACATAAATCCAAAGCTAAGGATGTTTTACCAGTAGAAGTTGGTCCTAATATTACAAAGATGTTTTTTATCTTCTTATCTTTTCTTGTATGTTTTATTTCCTTCATTTCTTCCTTTTTCCTTTCTTCTTTGTTTCTTTCCAAACTTTAGTAAGGTACATATGACGCCATTTCTTCTCTTTCATAGGTATGTTGTCTTTAAGGCTAATTTGAGCATAGGTACCTTCTCTTGGAGAATACATTGATATAAAAGCAACAGCAAAACCTACCTTCTTAACAAGCTTAACCGTATCCATAAATTGTTT
>JBAQUF010000050.1:0-4964 GCA_049297375.1 Patescibacteria group bacterium | reverse complement strand
GGAAAAGATTGTCCTGCAACAAATCTTGCTAGAGAATTGTTAAACAAATATTCAGGTCTTAGAAATTTACTGAACGTGGATACCCAAGAGTTAATGAATTTTAAAAACATTGGGTACGCTAAAGCATCCAGCATTAAGGCATTAGGAGAGATAGTAAATAGATATGACCAAGAAGATCAAAGTATAGGAAGGGTTATTAAAAAACCAGAAGATGTTTACTCTCTAGTAAAAGGAGATTTAGCTAGTAAAGATCAAGAGTACCTTATTTTGGTGAATTTAAATTCCAGAAGCAAGGTAATTTCAAAAGATATAATTTCAAAAGGAACATTAACTGAAACATTAATTCATCCACGGGAAGTATTTAAAAAAGCTCTGTCTAAGAATGCCTGCTCAATTGTTCTTGCCCATAACCACCCATCAAATGAAGCATTGCCAAGTGAAGATGATATTAAGGTAACAAAAAGGGTATCTAAAGTAGGTATGGAGATAGGTATTCCACTTATAGATCATTTAATAGTTACTAATAAAGATTTTATAAGCATGAAAGCTCACAAATTGTTTAGTAGTTAATTTTTAAGAAAGGTGGTGATATAAATGTTTAAAGCAAAAAACTTAATTTATCTTCTTGGATCAATAGCAGTAATAACTGGCTTAGCGGCAGGAGTAACATATGCTGCTTTTACAGACAAAGGAAAGGTCTTAGGATCAACGTTTAGTGCTGGAAGTGCAGATATTAAATTCCTAAGTGATGTAACTCTTGGGACAGACTCTTCAAACTTAACAGATGAACTTACAGGACCTAGTTTCAGTAACATATCTCCAACATGGGAGCAAGATTATTTGATTAAGATACTAAATAACGGAACTTCAAATCTTGGATTAGTAACAAATGCATACTATGAAACTGTTAACGATCCTGACGATCTTAGATCTGACATTCAAGTGGAAATACTACCTTGGAGTGACTCTAATTCTAACGGAACAGTTGATTCTGGTGAAGAAGGTACAGCTATTGGAAAAAAGACAATAACAAAGTGGAAAACAGAAGGATTTGATCTTGGAGAAATAGAACCAGGACAGCAGAAACCTTTAATACTAAGGTTTTCTGCTCCAACTCTTGGAGATGATCAACAAGGAGCAACAGGAGTATTTGATTTTGAATTTGAAGCTATTCAACTTTAGCAATAATCCTTGTTCCGTCCGGGGGAACAAGGATAGTAAGTATGAAAACGATTCTTCAAATACTAATTGTTTCTTCAATCATAGCTACTTCAACTAAATACTTTAAGATTTATGAAGTAGCCACATCCTCTATGGAGCCATCTTTAAAAACAAGATCCGTTGTTCTATCAGTAAACACAAATGAAAAGAGTAAATTTAAGCAAGGTGATATTGTTACGTACAAAATACCTCAGTTCTTAAAACCAGTAACTCACAGAATAATGAGAGCTATCGTATTTCATAACAAAGAGTTTTTTATTACTAAAGGTGATAACAACATATCTGAAGATCCCTACCCCATAACTAAAGATGAGATAATTGGAAAAGTAATTTTAGTAATTCCATATCTTGGAACTTTATTAAAGGTTATTTCTTCCTATAAGTTTCTATTTATTTCCTTTTATGGTCCTCTTGGATTTTTACTTGGAAAAATTCTTAAGAACTACTTTAAACAAAGTAATAGATAGATATACACTAAAGCCTTTGTATTTGATATTCTTTAATATATGCCCTACTTGTTTAAACTGCCTCATAAGTTTCTTGCCTGGTGGGCAGTAAAAGGTCCTATAAAATCTTTTAAAATAGCTACGACATTTCTAGCAGTAGCTAACAACGAGTTATCTTTCTTAACCAACATTAGACTCCTATTCGTTCCCTTGTATGGAGTTCGTAAGATACCAGGAAGAATCATGAGCTTCTTTGCAAGAATATTTATGATTGCCCTTGGTCTTTTCTTTATTGCTGCAATGTTAATTCTCTGCATACTAACACCAATAATCTGGCTTGCTATACCACTAGTTATTGGATACTACTCACTTGAAAAAATGTTTCTTTTCTTTGTAGTTTTTTATCTCATTTGGGCATTATCAAACTTAAATACTCCAGATAAGAAGGTGGAAGATATTAAAAACAATGATTATTTAAAGTCCTTTAGGCCGTTAACAAAGTATTATCTAAAACTTCTCACAAAAAATCATAAAGGTACCTTACGTAAAATTCTTAAAAACAAAGATATTAAACACCTCCTACAAAAATCTGAAATTAATAAAGATGAATTAATAGAAAAACTTTCTAATATAACAATTATGAAAACTGACGACCTTGAGAAAAAAAGTGTTGCCTTGGCAATTGAAAATAAATCTAGATATGTTGAATCAGAGCATTCGTTTACATCCATAATACAAAATATACCCAACATAGATATCACATTATCTGCATATGGTTCTGATACTGAAACTATAAAACAAACAGGTCAATGGATAGTTGAGGAAAGAGAATATCTATCTAGAGTTTATATATGGCAAGAAGGATATAAAACAGGTCCTTTGGGGGGAATAGGAAAAGGAATGCTAGGAAGGGTAACTCCAATTTTAGATAAGGTTTCAGTTGATATCACAAAAGAAGTGCAAAAAGGAAGAATAGATAGAATCGTTGGAAGGGAGGAAGAAATCAAAGAAATATCTGAGATGCTTGATGGAAATAAAGGAAATATCTTAATCATTGGAGAGCCTGGAAGTGGAAAAACTTCCATCCTTAAAGGTATAGCTTATAAAATAATATGCGGAACCGAGTATAAAACTTTACACAACAAAAGAATTGTAAGTCTTGACGTAGGATCCTTAATTGCAGGAGCAGAAAGTGCCGGTGGAATTGCTAAAAGACTTACTAGTGTTCTAGACGATGCGGAAGGATCTGGAGATATAATTTTATTTGTTGATGAAATACAAAACTTAGTAACAGGACTTGGGGAAAAAGATGGTGATTCTTCAACAATATTTTCAATGCTTGAAAGCCATTTAGTAAGCGACAAGCTAAGATTTATTGGCGCAACATCAATAGCAAACTACAGAAAGTATATTGAACCAAATGAAGTTATTTCAAGACTTTTCCAAATTATCGAGTTAGATCAAAGCTCAAAATCAGATACTATTCAAATACTTAAACAGGTTGCTAAGAAGTATGAAGCTGAATATAAGATATTTATAACATACCCTGCTATTGTTAAAAGCGTAGAGTTATCAGAAGAGCTAATTCAAGAAAGGGTTCTTCCTGATAAAGCCATAGATATATTAAACAGATCCGCAATATCAATTAAGGAAACAACAAAAATATTATCATCAGAAGACATAGTTAGAGAAATATCTGAGATGACAGATATCCCAATTACAACCATAACTCAAGACGATGCTACTAAACTTTTAAATATTGAGGCTGAAATGAAAAAAAGAGTAGTAGGTCAAGATAAAGCTCTTGGAAAAATTGCATCTGCTCTTCAAAGGGCAAGAACAGGCATAAGAGATGAGAAAAAACCAATAGCAAGTTTTTTGTTTGTTGGTACAACTGGTGTAGGAAAAACAGAAACAGCAAAGGCTTTAGCATCCAGCTACTTTGGGAGCGAAGAAGAAATGATTAGATTAGATATGAGTGAGTATCAACAGCTGGATAGTATAAGCAGACTCATTGGTTCCCCAGACGGTTCAACAAGCGGTATTTTAACAGATAGTGTAAGATCAAGACCTTTTGGTTTAATTTTAGTAGATGAAATAGAAAAAGCACATCCTAATATTCTCTTAATGTTTCTTCAAGTTTTAGACGAAGGAAGACTAACAGACACATCTGGCAATGTAGCTAATTTTACTAATTCAATAATAATATGCACAAGCAATGTTGGTACAAGATCAATTCAAGAAGTTTTTGAATCAAAAGGAACTTACGATCAAATGGTTGAAACAGCAATGGTTGATATCAGAAATAAGTTTGCCCCAGAACTTTTAAATAGATACACAGGAATTATAGTTTTTAATCCCTTATCTGTAGATAATATGAGAAAAATAACAAGCTTAATGCTTAAGAAGGTTGCGGGAAGAGCAGATGAAAAAGGAATTAAACTAGAGTTTAGACCTGAGCTTATTGAGGAATTAATCAAAAAGGGTTACAGCCCTCAATGGGGAGCAAGACCTTTAGCAAGAGCAATAGAAGACTCAGTTGAATCATACTTGGCAGTAAAAATACTTAAAAAAGAAGTAAAGGCTGGGGATAGCCTATTTCTAGGTACTGAAGTATTTAGTCAAATATAGAGATTAAAAGTTTTCATTAGTTTCTTCTTTAATATATAATCAGCGCATGGAAGAACAGAAACAAAGACTCCAAAAGTTAAACGAGTCCTTAAGAATTGATGGAAAAAAACAAAGAATAATAGAAATTAAAGAAAAGCTTAAGAACGAAGAGACATGGAAAAATTGGGAAGAAGGTCAAGGATTAACCAAAGAATTATCAAACCTAGAAAGAGATATAGAAGATTATGAAATACTTGAGTTGTATTTAAATAACAATGAAAGCGAAAACTTTGAAAAGGAAATCAAAAAATTAGAACTCAAAACATATCTATCAGGAAAGCACGATGAAGGAAACACAATATTATCAATACATGCTGGACAGGGCGGAACTGAAGCAAATGATTGGGTAGAAATGCTTTTGAGAATGTATTTAAGATATTGTGAAAGAAAGGGGTGGAAAGCAGCAGAGATCATTAAAACCCCAGGAGAAGAAGCAGGAATAAAATCTGTAGTTTTAGAGATTGAAGGAAAGTATTCTTATGGATTTCTAAAAAGAGAATCAGGTGTTCACAGGCTTGTTAGACAATCTCCTTTTAATTCAGACAGTTTAAGACAAACTTCATTTGCTCTTATTGAAGTAATACCAGTGATTGAAAATGATACGGAACTGGATATAAAAGAAGAGGA
>JBAQUF010000049.1:0-6676 GCA_049297375.1 Patescibacteria group bacterium | reverse complement strand
GTATATTGGTCTGTAATATCATATCCAATGACATTCTCATAAACTACCTTCACAGAAATTGATCTTAAATACTTTGAGAATTCTTCTAATTTATCTGATGGAACTCTAACCTCAATATTTGCACTATCTGCTTCTTCATCTCTATTTATTACTGTATTTACAACAAATCCACCCATAGATTCAGCTTCTCTTGCAACACTATCAACGGTGTCATTTACCTTTTTTACTAAAAGTGAAAAGCTGGAATTAGTAACTACTCTCCTATTTTGAGAGACAGAGCTGGGTAAAGAAACTACCTTAGCAGAACCAGAAGCCGATGGATTTAGAGGTGAAATACCTTCCATACTATACTCTGCACTATCGTATGAAGAAATCCTTGAGACTTTTCTACTAACCCCAAAATTATTAAACTTTTTAAGCAATAGAAATACTAAAACTACAAGAACAACAGTTACTATTTTATTTTCCTTCATCCAATTAAATATTTTATTAAACATATTTTTAAATAAATTTATACTACTTTATTAGTGTATTTGTATCACTCCTTGAACTTGATTCTTTCTTATAGAGACTAAACATTACTAAACTAGATAAAATTATTACAAAGAGAAGGAATATTATTACTACTTTTTTGTTTTTATCTGGTTGCATAGGTAAAGTCTAGAACTTAAGAGCTGAGGTGTCAAAAATGGGTTTATTATTGGCTGATAGTATGAGAATTAGTTGGAACTTTTATTAAAAATTCATCCCTTCAATTTTTAACTTATTCAATAACCTAAGAGCAAGGTCAATATCTTTATAAAAAACAAGAATATGATCTGTAGTAAATGCTCCTTGTACAAAAACACTAATATCTGATGTGGAAAGAGCTCTTGTAATGGCCAATAAGTAACCTGTTACTGTAGACTCAACAACATCGCAAGTAATAATAGCCATCGGATCCTCAACGGTGTCATACTGAACTTTATGCTCAAATAACCTTTTCCATACATCAAATTCCACAATTAATGTGAGTTCCTTTTTATCCAAAATAATTTCTGAATAGTTTAGTTCTCCCAATTTTGCAAGTATCACTAGTATGTCTGAATAAGCTTCCTTTGGGTATTTTACAAAAGCATATTCTTTTTTATCGCTTGCAAAAGTTGTTCCTTTTAGCACACGGTTAATATCTTCTTTAATAAACTTTCCCATGCAAACAGTGTAACACAGGGATATTTATGGATAAAAACTGGCGGAAGGGGAGGGATTCGAACCCTCGATACCTTTGCAGGTATAGCGGTTTTCAAGACCGCCGCACTAGACCACTATGCGACCCTTCCATACATATGAATACGAGCTAAATAAACCTCCGAGGCCTAATAGGCCACGGATAGTCGCTTAGGTAAATTATAACAGGGGTAAAGAAAACTAAAAAATCAGTTAACTTAATATCTCTTCTTTTTTAAACCAAAGATCAATCTCACTCTTTGCTTCATTAATTGTACCTGAAGCATGAACAAGATTTAAAATACATCTTTTATTCATATTGGCCAAGATAGCTGAATCAAGTGAATAATCCCCTCTTATTGTTCCTGGTGCTGCCTTTGTAGGCACGGTATGTCCAACTAAACTTCTTAATCTTTCTACAGCGTTTAAACCCTCAAGAACAAATGCAAAAAACAGGACCAGAACATAAATAATCAACATTCCACTTCTTTACCAAGTTCCCTATCTCTATCGGATCTATCGTTCCCATATTTTCCATTAAATCCATTCCATATTTCTCACAATCTTCTATTGTTCTAACACCGACATTTCTCTTCCATTCTTCAGAATTTGGATAGTGAGCTTCTCCAAGCTTCTCATCAACTTGAACTAACTTTGCAGCTTTAATAACAAAACCCATTTTCTCAACTCTTTGAAGAATCTCTCCAACAATACCTCTTTCAACTGCATCCGGTTTAATTACTAAAAGTGTTCTTTCCATTGTTTGGTTATATCAAAAGATTGTTTCTCAGTCTATAGAAACATCTTCTATAGAATATGATTTATCATCAAATATACTCATTACAGAAACCCTTGAAGATTGAATAGCACTTTGTGGGTAATCATTAACAGTACTAGTAACTGCTCCAATAACATAATGTTTTAAATCACTTCTTACTGAGTCAATTAAAACACTAGATCTATGATGTTCACCTGATATTACTGCCTTAACGTTCTTTGTATCTCTTAGAAGACTTAAAATAAATGCCCCTTGGTCCTTAACAACCTGCTGTTTTTCCTTTAAATCCAAGGAATCTGGATCATTTCTAGTACTTCCCATGTAAATAGAACTAAATGGAGCATTTAAACCATTTACATACAATGGTTGAGATAAAACCACAAAATCTGCATTTTTTATATTTTCTTCCATCCAAGAAATTTTCTTCTCATTAACTGGGGTGTAGTTTGCACTATTATCCATCATAAGAAATCTAACATCAGCAAACTCAACAAAATGATAGCTATCTCCAAATACTTCTTCAAAATTCTCTAAACTAACAGACTGAGCTAAGTCATGATCTCCAGGAATTACATAGTAATCTTTAATACCAGAGTTATCTAAAATTGTTTTTATACTAGAAAGAGTATTAACATCTCCATAGTTTGTAACATCCCCAATCACAAACAGTAACATACAATCATTCTCAGTTACTTTTTCCAAAGACCTGGATAGGTTAGTGGTATCTTGATGAATATCTGAAATTATACAAGCTCTAAACAACACATTCTCATTGTCATTAGAAGATGAAGAGGCTGTGTTATCATTATCAATTAGTAAACTGCTAGCATCCTTAGATAAATCACTGGATAGATCGTTAGATGTCTTTTTAGGTATACGTATAAACTTCTCTAGGAAGTTAATAATCTTCGACATGGCATCATCTTTACTAAGGTCACTTTTTGAATTCCTAAGAATACTTTCTATTGAACCGCTTACTTCTTCCGAGTTTGCTTCAGAAATTCCTTTGACTACAACAGTAATTCCTAAAATAAGGGATGAAAGAAGTACAACAGCTACTACTGATCTTAAAAATCTGGGTAATAATTTATTTCTTTTTGGCTGCTTTTCCTTATCTTTCCTTCTTCCCATACTCCACTCTTTTTAAAAATTACATCTTTTCAACTACATCTATACCTAACAGTGATAAACCATTTTTAATTACTTGAGAAAAACCCTTAACAAGAGCTAATCTAAATTCCTTTGTTTCTTCCTTTGCATTTAACACCGGTGTATCAGCATAAAAAGAGTTAAATCTCTGTGCTAAATCATAAAGATAATTAGCTATAACGTGAGGCATAAAATTATCTGCAGATTCCAAAACAACTTCAGGAAATTGATAAATGCTTCTTAAAATGCTTGTTTCTTTCTCTACTAATTCTGTATCTCCAAACAATTTAAGATTAAAATCCATTTCTTCATCTCCAATCCCAGCCTTTTCTAAAAGTGACTTAGCACGAGCATACGAATACATAAGATAAGGGCCTGTGTTGCCTTCAAACTTTGTTACCTTTGAATAATCAAACACAATATCCTGCTTTGAATCTACTTTTAACATTCCATACCTATATGCAGCTAAAGCTACTTTTTTACTTGTTTCCTTAAGATTTGATATGTCTTTTAAACTATTCCTAGCTTCATCTTCCTCTAAATCAACAAGCTTTTGGAATACTTCATCAGCATTTACCACGTTACCTAGTCTAGAAGACATAGAACCATCTGGAAGTGATACTGTTCCGTAAGCAACATGGTAAAGCCTTTTGGCCCACTCAAAACCAAGCAAATCCAAGATCTTAAACAATTGAATAAAGTAGCCAGACTGTCTGCAATCTACAACATAAAACCTCTTATCAAACCTATATTTCTCAAAGTTATCTTTAGCAAGTTGAGTATCTTGAGTTATATAAATAGACGTTCCGTCACTTCTTAAAAGTACTTTATCTGGAATTCCATATTTCTCTAACCTTGCAATTACAGCTCCCGTCTCATCTCTTTCAGCAACTCCTTTTTCAACAGCCAAATTCACAATTTCTTTCCCACCTTTAGTATGTTCACTCTGATACGTCCAAACATCAAATGTAACATTTTCACTTTGATACGTAGCTTTCCACCCCTCATATACCCAATTTACAATCTTTTTCCATAACTCAATTGTTTCTGGGTCATAATCCTCCAGTTTCCTAAACATCTCTGAAAGTTCTTTCTCCAAAGACTTGGGGTTAGACTCATGCTCTTTTTCATACATAATATAAAGATCTCCAACATAGTGATCTGATTTCGTAGTAGGCTCTTCACCATTCTTATACTTTTTGTACATCAACATTGACTTACAAATGTGAGTACCCCAATCATCCATGTAGTTCATCTTAATAACGTGGTAGTTGCAAAATTTAAAGATTTCAGACAGAGAACTTCCTATAAAGTTGTTCCTTGAGTGACCGATATGCATTGGTTTGTTAGGATTAGGTTGAGAGTACTCAACAATAATAGTTTTATCTTTTCCCATATCATTTGACCCATACTTAGAGCTTTTATTAAACACTTCCACTAATTGCTGCTTTAACCACTCTTGAGACAGTTTAAAGTTTACAAAGCCGGGCTGAGCAGCTTTTATGCTTGAAAAGATGGAGTAGTAGCTTCCATCTGACTCAAAATTTAATTTGTAGCTTGAAAGTTCATGGGATATTTCTTCCGCAACTTCAATAGGAATTCTCTTAAGATCCTTGGATATGGATAAACTTACACTAGAAGCGTAATCTCCAAAACTTTCATTTTCAGGATGTTCACTATGAGCATCTTCAATTTCAATACCATACAAACTTTTTACTGCCTTCTTTATATTTTCTTTTATTAATTTAGATATATCAGACATTTATGTTTAGTTATAACTCCTAACTCATATTATCAGTTATTTACCCATGTGAAAATGAGCCTATTTAGAAGTTATAACAATATCGCCACTAGTATCTGTTCTTAGTACATTGCATCCAGATTTAGATAAGTACTCAACAACTTCTTTTGAAGGATGTCCAAACATATTGTCTTTTCCTACAGATATTACGCAGGTTTTTGGCTTTAAATTGGCATAGAACTCCTTGTTTAAGCCAAACTTTGATCCATGGTGAGGAACTTTTATTATCTCAAGATCCCCATCAATGAAAGGTTTTATAGAATTAAGATCTATTTTGGATAAATCATTTGAACCCGCATCTCCTAAAAATAATGCCTCAAAATTTTTATAGTCTATAAAAACCATTATTGAAGTTTCGTTTATATCACTAACTTTTGTTTGCAAAAATTCTTCTGTAGGCCAAAGAACTTTAAATTTAACGTCATCTATTACAAACTCATCTCCTTTGTACATATTTTTTACATTAAAATTCTTAGATAAATCCTTGAAATATGAGTAATCACGAGAAGTGTAATCAACGTCGTTAAACATGATGACGGATATTTTGCACCTCTTCATAATTCTACTTAATCCTTTAATATGATCACTATGAGGGTGTGTAAGAATTACTGCATCCAACTTACATGAGAAAAAAGGAACTAACATTGATAATTTAAAATCAGATTCAAAGTTATCTCCACCATCTATTAATATCTTATTTCCATTTGGTGTAACAATAAGAGCAGAATCCCCCTGCCCTACATCCCAAACGTATGTCTTTAACCCTGAAAGCTTAACATCACTACTTTTTATACTAAAAGCTAAGATAAACAATAAAAGATATATGAATACTGAATACACTAAATCATTTATTTTCATATATTTTCCCTTTATTTCTATTAATGAAATAACCTCCTAGAAGCGTAAAAAGGTAGTAAACAACTACTGTTTTTATATCAGCGCTAAAAGACATACTGGAAAATGTGAAGCCCCCAAAGAACCATATTAGCGATGTAAATATATCTAGGAATGGGTACATAAATAGTGCAAACAATCTCCCTAAAACCTGTGAAATAGACCCCAGAAGCAAAAATACACTACCTAAAATAGTAGATATAGGAACAGTCCAAAGAACAAGAGGATTAACTATAAAACTTACTAAGCTAATTCTTCCAAAATAAAGAGAAACAATTGGGAGAACAAATACTTGAGCAGACACTGTAGTACTTAAATCTTCAACTAAGAATGACTCCACTTTAAATATATTTTTAAATATTCTCTGAAAGAAATTTCCATATATCACTAAACCAAATGTTGCTAAAAAACTTAATTGGAAACTTACACTAAGTAAAAAGTACGGCCAAATTAAAATCATAAACAAAGCTGTAAATATTAACACTCTAAAACCATCCATTCCCCTACCATAATACTTAGCCCAAGATACCAAACTTCCCATAACCCATGCTCTAATAACTGGAGGTTCAAACCCAGTCATCATTGAATATAACAAGGTAATAAATTGAGCAATAATTAAGTTTTTAGTTTTATATTTTGACCCTAGTAGTCCTATTACTAAGCTAAAAACAAGGCTAATGTTAAATCCAGATACAACTACCACATGGATGGTTCCTGTACTTTTAAGTGATTCTTTAAATTTTGGAATTTTGCCTAGCTCATCCGCTCCCATCACCATACCTATTAAAAGCTCACTATGTGGACTTGGAAAATATTTTCTGTAAAGCTCTATAGAGTTTTCCTTAAAC
>JBAQUF010000048.1:0-1555 GCA_049297375.1 Patescibacteria group bacterium | reverse complement strand
GTAGAGTACAGCTCCAGTTTTTTAGTTATGACAACTGGTTTAAATGTGGCCTTGTTAGTTACTCTGCTTGGAGTTTCTAAAAAGATTATGAATAAGGCTTCCCTATCTTTAGCAATTGTTAACATTGCGTTCTTAATGTATCCAGTTCTTTCTACTTTTAATCCAAATAACATTATTATCTTCAATAGAAGAGTTGATAGGTTTGTTCATGAAGATAAGTTAAGCTTTGTAAGCTCTGAAAGGATTAGTGGTGTTAGGGATTTGCAAGAAATATTCTCTCAAGAGTCCTGTATTTTTAGTTTAACATCTGAGTCTGCTATGCCTTACTTGCTAAATAAACCATCTTGCGGGCCTGTTTATATCTCTTACTTTGCTTCAGCAGAGCCTATGAGAAATAACCTCTTAACGGATTTAAAAGTTTATAAACCTAAATATATCCTTTATTTATCTAAGTCTTGGACTCAAAGTATGGATAGAATTACTAATGAACAAAGGTTTCCTAATGTTATGAATTATGTGGAAGCTAATTATTCTTACTTCGAGACAGTATCTGATTATTGGGTAGTGTATAAAATTAACCAGTAATTACCGATAATTGAAACATCCTCTTTTGTATTCTATTGTGTTTTATTTCAAGTTTGATGTTGTATAATTTAAGTATGAAGCTTCCAAAAGTTACTGAATTACTAGATATTAAAGGGAAAGAAGAGTCCCTAGAACCAGCAAAAGTACCTGATTTTGATTACCAAAAGATACCTAAAGAAGTGTATTTATCTTGGGAAGTTATAGCTACTCATGAAGTAAAAGGACTAAGCAAGAGGTTTATTAGAGCCTTTACAATTATTGGTATATTTATTGGTCTCCTTCTTCTTATAATGCAAGAGTTCTTTGTAATCTTAATTGTTGGAAGTTTAATATTTGTTACTCAAGCAATGATGAAGCTTACCCCTGAGGCAACTAAGTATGAGTTAAGCAGTCATGGTTTAAAGATAGGAGATAATCTTTACTACTGGGATCATTTAAGAAGATTTTTCTTTATATTAAGAGAAGGGACGGAAGTTATTGCAGTAGATACTACGTTAGGATTCCCAGGAAGGTTGTTTATTTCTTTTAATAAAGAAAATAAAGAACAAATTAAAGGAATACTTATTAAGTATCTTCATTTTTTAGAAGAAGAACCAAGAACGTTTTTTGATAATGCTTACGATAGAGTAATTAAGAAGTTTAGTATTGAAGACAAAGAATAGCTTTATTCTTTAAGTTATAATTATCCCAGTTTATCTTGTGTTGTTTGTTACTATGCACCCGTAGTTCAGTGGATAGAACGCAGCGTTGCGGACGCTGAAGTCGCAGGTTCAAGTCCTGCCGGGTGCGCCAAAAAACTTAAAACCCTAGATTGTTAATGATAAAATGATTCCATGAAAACACTTTTAATAACTGGGGGTAGCAGAGGTATTGGGTTGGCAACTGTGAAAGAATTTCTGGGAAATGAGTATAAAGTTATAACAACATCAACCTCTGGGAATGTACCTATGCAAAACGAGAATCTTAGAGC
>JBAQUF010000047.1:0-1649 GCA_049297375.1 Patescibacteria group bacterium | reverse complement strand
GAAGTTTCAATCCCACTGGTGAGCCTAATTGTATTTATTCTTTTATATGTGCAATCCAACATATCTGCGAGCTTAAATAACAATGCTAACCTGGGCAAAAAGATACACTGACCATCAATTGAAGTTGATGTGTTCGGTATACCTCGTATACTCCCTTGATCATGAATTGATATGATATGCCCAATCAATTTTAATATACTCCCAGAACATAAATACTCTAATTCTGATATTTTTACGGCCGCAACTGCACCATGATCTCTCATGCAATGACAAGATCCTTTGTAAATATCATGTATTGACGCTGCTGCGCTTAACAAAAACCTTTCTTCGATAGAGTATTTCCCTCCGATTTCATTCGCCATTAAGCGTTCAAGATTAACACTAACTCGTTTACAATGTTCTATACCATCTTTATATTTTGAATCTCCAACTGGATTTAGATCAGTTGCAAAGTCCCATATTTTTTTTAGTATTTTATTGTACGAGCTGTTTCCTGTTTTTATTCTTAATCCAGTGAGTGCCATATTCAAATATACCTTTCCGATTAAAACTATTATCTTAGTTCTTTAGAGCAAAATTACCTCTCGGTTGGCCCACATTCTTAAATGTGCTTTCAAAATTTCTATACAAGATTTTATTATCTTTTATCCTGTGCCACTTTTTTATAAATGATTCTGGGATATCTTCTACGAGTCTTACAGTATCCCAGTTCTGTCGTGGTATAGGGAATGAATAGTATGGCAAGCTTTTAGGTATACCTCTGATGAATATAACTTTTGGAATAAGCCACTCTAATTGAGCTATATAGAGTCTGTGCATTCCATCATTTATGAGATTGACTACATGCCCTGTTCTTTCTATAGATTCCTCAACAACAGGAGGAAGTAAATCAATTGGTTCTGATTCCCCCTCGATATTCATTCTGACAAAACCATTTAGGTCAAACATATCAATATCAAATTTTTCCAATTCCCATTTTAATTCACGTAAAAATAATAATTGATAAGAGAGTACATATCTTTGCGCCGGTGATATTCCTTCGATGGAGATTTTCTCTAAAGATATAAAAGAGTCTTTGTAAGGCTTAGTTGTAGCATCTTTAAGCATTGTAATATCTCTGAGTTTATCAATTAAAACGTCTACAGAGTATTTCTCAACACTGTGTATTGTAATTGTTTTTGAGGTTTCTTTTTCTTCCATTATTTAATCTCCTCATTCATTTTTCAGGATTATAGCCTAAACAGAATTTCTCTTTTACACTTTCATCATATAACAAGTAGTCAAGCAGTTTCTGAATATCATCTGTTAAAAAAAGATGTGCGGATTAATTACGAGATCCTTTTACATAATACTATGCTCGATAGAAATTATCATCACCAGCACTTCTTGATTTTTTGGAATTATGCTTACTTGCATATATCCTTGAGTCCGGCCATCTTCAAGGATACGGATGGTATTGTTAATATTTCCGGATCGACCAAAAGTCAAGAATAGGATAACATATCATTGAACGTTTGCATAAGCGGCTGGGCTGGAGTGACAGCGGAAGCCCTGTCAGTCTTCATGAGATAGTTATTTGTTCTATTAATTTCCATCTATCATATTCTATCTGCTGCATCGGGCGAATCCAGGCATTTGTACTTTAACTC
>JBAQUF010000046.1:0-45830 GCA_049297375.1 Patescibacteria group bacterium | reverse complement strand
GGTCTGGATCTGCAGGACACCATGGAGTAGAAAGTATTATTGAAAGTATTGGAACTCTAGACTTTTGGAGAGTTAGAGTAGGAATAGGAAGACCTGATAATAAGAATATTTTAGTTGAAGATTGGGTTTTGCAGAATTTTAGCGATAAAGAACTAGAAGAAATAACAAGCTTAGATATTGATTTACTGTCCTTATAACCCCGACCCTTTCGTTTAATCTATTCTATACCCTTTAATTTTTTGTATCATTTTCTAATGCTTATTAGTGGTTTACAACTACTGAAGATTTATACTAAAGTTTAGGCAGTTATGTACTATACAAAATATCGTCCACAAAAATTCACAGAAGTATGTCGTCCTAATGAAGCTGCTGACGCTTTGGCTAAGCAAGTTCAAACAGGCAAAACTGTCCATGCATACCTTTTTATAGGTCCAAGAGGGACAGGGAAGACTACTGTTGCAAGAATATTGGCCAAAGCTTTAAATTGCACAAAACTAAAAGCAAATGGAGATCCTTGTGATAAATGCAGTAACTGTGAGTCTATAAAAGCTGGTTCCTACGTAGACTTAATAGAAATAGATGCTGCAAGCAATAGAGGAATAGATGATATTAGAGATTTAAAAGACAAGATAAAGCTTGCTCCAACAATGGGGAAAAAGAAAATATACATTATTGATGAAGTTCACATGTTAACTACAGAAGCTTTTAATGCGCTTCTTAAAACTCTTGAAGAACCCCCAAAAAACACTCATTTTATTCTTTGCACAACTGAAGATCATAAAGTTCCAGCGACTATAAAATCAAGGTGCCAGGTGTTCAGATTTAAGAGAGCAACAGTTAATCAAATCATTGAAAAGCTTAACCAAATTGCAGATAGTGAAAAGATAAAGGTATCGGATATTGAGTTGAAGAAGATAGCAGAAGCATCCCTTGGAGGCTTTAGAGATGCTGAAACATTGTTACAACAAGTTACAGAGGGTGATATAAATGTTGATTCCCTTTTAAGTGCTTCTTCTAAGGAAAAGTATATAGAATGTGTAGATTACCTAATAAACTGCAAAGCTTCTAAAGCATTATCAATACTCAACAATGTCTTTGAAGAAGGCGTGGATTTATATGTGTGGGTTGGGGAACTGTTGAAATACCTAAGAACATTAATGTTTATTAAGTCTGGAGTTTCTGAAAGTGCTGCTGAAGTTACAGATGAAATAATTGAGGCTACTAAACAGCAAGCAAAGAAAATAGATTTGAAATGGTTAGTAAAGACTACTAACACTTTGTTAGAAGCACATAAGAATATTAGAAGCTCTTTTATACCTCAACTTCCTGTAGAAATTGCTATAGTTGAAATATGTTCAAGCAGTGATGATGGTGACTGTGATTCTCCTGAAAGTACTCCAAGGGATGGTAAAGATAGCAATGGTAGTGTAAAGAAAAAGGGCGATGACATTGATAGCGGTAAAAATATTTCTAGCAGTAACTTAAGTGAAAATCCTGTTGTATCAATGAAAAAGGTGGAAAATAAATGGGAAAGTTTTATCAAACAAAGCAGAGAATTAAATCACTCTATAACTGCACTTTTAACTTCAAGTAAGCCTTTGAAAGTTGAAGGAAATTTCTTGATTCTTGAAGTGTTCTATCCATTCCACAAAGAAAGATTAGAGTGTGCAAGAACAAGAAAATTATTAGAGAGTTTAAGTGAAAGTGTGTTTGGTGTTTCTTTAACTATTAAATGTGTAGTGAGTAATGAGAAACCAAAGAAGAATGATCTTACCGATATGAATGTTTCTGTTCCTGCTGGAGTGGATAACAAATCCATACTGGAAGCTTTTGACGGCGGCTTACCAATGATGGCTAAAAATTGATAAAATACTACAGATGAAGCTACCAAAACCTATCTCAAACTTAATAGACTCCTTTGAAAGACTCCCTGGAATTGGTCCAAAAACTGCGCAAAGGCTAACTTTCTTTTTACTTCATTTTCCACAAGAGGAGTTGGAGAAGTTTGCAGACTCTTTGGTAGAGTTAAAGAAGGGTACCAAGTTGTGCAATATATGTAAAAATGTGACAGAATTTGATACTTGCTTTGTATGTGATGACCCCATAAGAAATAAAAAGCTAATTGCTGTTGTGTCTGGTCCTCTTGATGCTTTTGCTCTTGAAAAGACAAATTTCAAGGGTGTTTATCATGTTCTTCATGGAATTATAGATCCATTAAACGGTGTAGGGCCTGATGATATTTTTATTAAAGAACTTATTGAAAGAATATCTAATTTGGTAAATGATTCATCATTTGATGATGTTAGCGGTGATAAATCTGTTGAGGTTGTATTAGCAACAAATACTAGCATGGAAGGTGAGTCTACTGCTATGTTCATATCCAAATTAATAAGAGAAAAAGGATTTGATTCGGATAGAGTTAAGATAACAAGAATAGCTAGAGGACTTCCAGTGGGTGGGGATATTGAATACGCAGATGATATTACACTAAGCAGAGCACTTGATGGAAGGCTAGAGATATAACAATAACCACCTCTTTGTGATATTATTTTACTCAATATGAAGATTTATAATTCATTGTCAAAACAGTTAGAAGATTTTAAGCCCATTGAACCTGGTTTAGTTAAAATGTATTGTTGTGGTCCTACTGTCTACATGCATCCTCACATAGGAAATTGGAGATTGTTTTCCTTGTCAGATTTTGTTTATAGAGCCTTGAGGTTTAATGGCTACAAAGTTGATTTTATTATGAATATGACTGATGTTGGTCATTTATTTGAAGGAGGTAGTGATCCAGAGGGCGGAGAAGATAAAGTTGAGAAGCAGGCTACTGAAGAAGGAAAATCAGCTAAGGAAATTGTTGAATTTTACATAAAAGGATTTCTGAAGGATTACAAAGATCTAAATCTTTCTGAGCCTAGGAAGTTTACAAGAGCTACAGAGTATATTGATGATCAAATAGATTTAATAGCTACACTAGAAGAAAAAGGATACACGTATGAAACATCTGACGGTGTTTATTTTGATACATCTAAATTTCCAAGCTACGGTGAGTTATCTGGTCTTACCATAGAAAATATTAAAGAAGGTGCAAGAGTTGATCCCAATCCTGAGAAGAAAAATCCTACTGATTTTGCATTATGGAAGTTTTCTCCCAGCGATAAAAAAAGGCAGCAAGAATGGCGGTCTCCATGGGGTACTGGATTCCCTGGATGGCATCTTGAGTGCTCTGCGATGGTTCTTTCAGAGCTTGGAGACACAATAGACATTCATTTAGGTGGAGAAGATTTAAAGATGATCCATCATCAGAATGAGATAGCACAGAGCGAGTGTGCTACTGGAAAGAAGTTTGTAAACTACTGGATTCACAGTGCCTTTTTAATGGTTGACGCTGGGAAGATGAGTAAGAGTTTGGGTAATTTTTATACACTAAGTGAGGTGGTAAATAGAGGTTTCAGCCCACTTGATTTGAGATATCTGTATATGACTGCTCATTACAGAACGCCCCTTAACTTTACATGGGAAGCTCTAAGCAGCGCGCAAAATTCTCTTAATAAAATATATGAAATAATAGGAAGTTATGAGCAGGATCCAAAAGCTGAGGTTTCAGATAAATATATTAAAAAGTTTCGGGAGAGATTAGAAGATGATTTAAATACTCCTGAAGCATTGGCTATTGTTTGGGAGTTACTAAAAAGTACTATCTCAGAGGCTTCTAAGTTAAATACTGTATTAAAAATAGATGAGTTTTTGGGTTTAAAACTCCAGGAACATATTGGATACGAAATTCCCACTAACGTTAGTGATCTTGCTAAGATGAGAAGGGAATACAGAAAGAATGGAATTTGGGATAAGGCTGATGTTATAAGAAGACAAATGCTTGGATTAGGGTATGTCGTTGAAGATACGCCAAGTGGTGAGTTTAAGATAAAGAAGAAGTTCTAATAAATCATATAATCTATTATTCAGTAGAAAGCCATTGAATATCGTTTATCCCTATGTAGTCTCTTAGTTTTAATGCATATTTTGGTTCATACGTTATTTCATCTGATGGGTATTTTTCGTTATGTGTACCTTGGAGAGTTCTTTGGAAGTTTATTTTATTTGCAATGAAGATCCCGTTCATTGTAAGAGCAGATGATGCTTCCCCCTCACTGATGTTATAAGCAGTATATATTGTTCCATCAGCTATTATTCCTACTTTGACTGTTGTTACGGTTTTTGATATTTCTACGTCTCCTTTTACTATAAATAGCGCAGTTGAGCTATTTACCACCTGTAGGGTGTCCGATACTTTAAGGCTACCATTTATAAATAGTATTTGGTTAAAGACAGCACTGGAGTAATTGTTAGGTAATTTTTGTGATGTTATCTCATAATCTCCATTTATAAAATAAACTCCATTAGATGAAATTAAATCCTCGGATGTTGATATTTGATCTTTTGAATTTGGAGCCATTTCAAATAATTTATCGTAATCATAATCTGGGGGTGGGGTAACTGAATTGTTCATATACAAATCCACGGATGAATTGAAGAAATTTATAGATGTTCCTCCTGCTTCTATTAAGCCATCCGTGTTGTCTTCGTAAGCCTCTGAAATCATATCCACATTATTGTTGGATCTTACTATTCCTTTACCTCTAACTTTTATCCAAGGACCATTTATACACATATCCTTTGTGGAGATATTTCCAGCTAAATCTTCTGCGTAAAACCTTGTGTAGTGGCATATTTTCCAGTTGCTATCACAAAAATCTACCTTGGGAGTAATTATGTAGGCTGAATGAACTCCTGGTAGGAACGGAGGACTTACAAGCGTTGCCCATGTGTTTGGTTTCCATGTGCTACTACAGCTGTATAGGGTTGAGAACCTTCCAAAGCCATCATACATTCTAGTTGTGTACTGAAACTTATCTGTTAATGTTGATAGTCCAGATGTTGTATCGTCAACATGTGTCCAAACATACAACTCATGATCGCTACCAAATAATGCTCTTATCGCCCCAGAATCCCTCCAGTTTCCAGGTGGAGTTTGATCTATTTTAAAGCTAAGACTCTTTGTGCTTTCTGTATTTCCTGCCTTATCTACTGCGTAGTATTGAATTGTGTGCTCCCCATCTGTTGCTACCGTAAATGTGGTGGTTGGAGTTAAAGAACTGTTTATATTTGCTGCATCTATCCATACTGTTCCAGATCCCTCAATTCCTATCTCCATGTATACTCCTACTGCATTATCTACGCCCACAACAAAGTTTAATGATAATTGAGTCCAATCGTTTGTTCCTGTCAAAGCAGAGCTTGTGGATACTAAACTTATTGTTTGCTGACCATTTTGGTCTTGAGATATTGCATATATTTTAAAATATACAGATCCTGAAACGTTCTCCGTTTTAATCCATGCATATGCATTCATGTTGTTGTATGAAGAAGAAACGGCAAAGTTATCTAAGTGATTAATTGAGTGCCAAGATCCTCCTGTGGATGATATTTGAATTGAAGTCGTTGCAAAGCCCGGTTTATATACTGAACTGTCTCTTAAATAAGTTGTGTATTCGTCTTGTAATCCAATCGTCCAGTCCTTTGTGTATATAGGGGCATTTTCATCTGGTATTTCAAATGATGGGTTAGGAATTAAGTTTAATGTGTCTGTGAAGTCTTTTTTAACCCAATTTCCACTATCTATTTTGTAGTTTATTTCTTTAACACCACTTTCAAGATCAGTAGATGTGAGTGTCACTTCTACAGGAGTTACGTACCAAAGAAGTTTTCCATTTGGAGTAGAAGGGTCTTTTTCTGCTGTAGTAACAGGAGAAGTGGTTCCTGCTAATGCTTTGAAAGAACACAGAAGGAATAAAAGAAGATATATGGACAGAGTTTTGAAGAGGATGAAGTATTGTTTTCTTAGCAAAAAAGACTTGGGCATTAAATTAATGATAGTTTATTTCGTTGAATTTTAAAAGAAAACGGAAATAAAAAGATGCGATCCCTATTAGTTTGGTTTCGCATCTTTTAGTGCTTCGTCTTCTTTCTTTGTACCCTTTGTCCAGGCCTTCCTACATGCAGGACAAACTGCTGTGTGGGTGGCTACTGCAGATTGAATGTTGTCAGGTACTATCTCGTTGGATAAAAGCATTTTTTGGTATCTTATAACCTCTTCGCAAGTAATACCTGTCACAGGAGCACTTCCAACTGTATTCCTAACCCCGGTTTGACTCATAATTTTTCTCCTTCATATATTTCATTAAGTTTATCAAATAATTTGTAAGAGAAGCCCTTTACAGGTGCCGATGTTACAGTGTTGTAGGAACTAGTCTCTGACATGTCCCCACCTGGAATGATTACAACTAATGGTATAACCCTCCCGTTGAATCTCTCCTTATTTTTGGAAAGATATTCTAACATATATTTATTACTATAAGCAAGTTTACTTTTAAATTCCGGTAGATATCTTATTGATTGGGTTTCTAGTTGCATATTTAGGTTTTTGATATCGTCATTTAAGTTATGAACAATAATATCTTCTACCTCTGACGAGTTTTTTACTTGGATAGCTAGGGCATATGGTTCTTGGGTATAATTTTTATCAATTACAAACATGTCAATTTTTCCCTTTATATCTTCTTCTATAGTTGGAGCCAAAACTGTGTACCCAAGTTCATCTAGTGATAGTGCTAGGCAGGCTTCTGCCATAAAGCCATTTAGGAAACTGTTTACATTTTCCCTTTGCATCTTGGCGTACTCCCTTCCTACTTGCAGTATTATGGATGTTTTTTCTCTAAGTTTTTCCGGTTCTTCCTTAAGCTTCTTATTCTCGTAAACCAATAGTTCTACAAGATTGTGACCAAAAGCTTGCCCTATAGAGTCTCTCCTTAGAGTGGTTCCTTCAAGTTTTTTTATCGATTCCTGTATTTGTGAGGTAACTCCTTTCTCTGTTTCTATTTCCTCAAAATTAAGAACACTACCAATAGCTTCATGATCTGGGATGATTTCAACCACGGCACCTTGTATAGCACTTTGAGGCATATAATTATTTTAACAGTATAAAGACTATTTGGTAACTAGTTGTTATAATTTTTGTATGCCCATTATCTTTAAAGATTTAACTGTAGATGAAGCTAACAGTTTAGGGGATGGATTAGTTAAAGATGCAAATAGTGGTAAAAGTGGCGGTGTGGGGAGTAAAACACTAAAGGCAGCCAGAAACGAGGAAATATCCAATTCACAAAAGAGAAGAATAAAAGAATCAGAAGATAAAATTATTAAATCCCTAGAACATTTTCCAAAAGATATAAACAAGGAAGTAAATGATAAAAATATAGATGACTACTGTTCTTGGTTAATTAAATTGTTGGATTTGGGAGAACCTTTTGTTGAAACAAAAGATTTAGATTACAGTCAATTCTCAGCAAGCGGTCCTGGGGGACAGAATGTAAACAAAGTAGCCAATGCTGTTTTGTATAAGCATAAAATTACAGGATTATTTGCAAATTCCAGAGATAGTAGAAATACAATAGAGAATAGAAATCATGCTGCAGATAGTTTATATAAAGATTTAAAAATATTAATTAATGATTGGGGAGTTGCTCTATCTGATATTCCTTCTGACAAACTAGAGAGTGCCATTAAGACTTTTATTGATAAAGCTTTTAAGGAAAGTATTAAGTAAGTAGTTACTTTGTTCTTTCATTTCAATGTCTTTAATATAAAATAAAACCATGCCCACAAAAGAAATGTATGCTGAAATACTTGAACCAGGAGATACTGTAGAAGAGATTTCTTCTATTGCAGTTGAAGATCCAAAAAAAGAGTCTGTTTCTAGTTCTAGTGGGGATGGGGGTCTAGCCGAAGAGTTATTTCCTAATGTTAAAATTGCTAGTGGACGTAGTTTACATGGTGATTCTGTGGTTGAAGGAATAGAGTCTTCAAAAGTTTTGGATAAACGCGCAGAAGAATCCTTCAATGAAGAAGAAAAAAGAACATGGAGTAAAGATCTAAGAAGGGCAATAATTGTTCTTGAGGACAATGGGTATCTAAACCTTATTGAAACTCCTAAATCTGAAAAAAGAACTGTTGTTTTTGATGTATCAAGAGTGAAAAAAGATGGCAATATGGGATGGAATGAAATGGCTAGTGATATTGGAAGGTTTGCAATAGACTTAGAAAAGGCATCAGAAAAGGGTCACCCTATTAGGAGAGACCAAATGGAGGTTTACGCCGATTTGTCTATGAACTTTGGGCTAGTTTTTTCTAAAGAGGACTACGAAAGGTCTTTAGAAGATCCAAATGTTAAACCTAAGGATTTGTTTTATGTTCCAAAGGCAGATCCGCTTGATCCCAAAAATATCAGAAAGGAGGACTTTTACATGGGGTTGTGGGAAGCCGCTGACTACTATAACAACCGTATTTATCCCTCAAGAGATGGAAAGTTTTATAGAACGCAAGAGGTTGTTTCATCTGCTATTGTTTTTCACCCAAGCTATGGAAATGGGGTAAGAGATGAAAATGGGGTATTAAACGTTACATATCCTAACGGTAAAAGATCAAGAATAAATGGTGACTTATTTAAAATGTATGGTTATTCTGGATCTAGAAGCTTATTTTCTGGAAGTTTGATTTGGCACTCACCAAAAGAATTTTTTAGAAGAGAATGTCCAAATGTTTTAAAGGAAGGTAACATTAAGCTTGAAGATTTTAGGGCACATGGTGGACTTTATGGCTACTACGAGATATATAGAAGAAATACTGAAATAGGAGCAAATGGTTACACCATGGTTGATGGTGTAAGGTACTACTTAGGCAAAGGTGAGGATACTAAGGGGTGTGAGGTTGTAAAGATCAGCCATGATCTTGGAGGAGTAGTAAAGATTAAAAAACATGGAAGGGTAGAGCACCCAGAAATTGTTAAGGTTTTTAAACTAGTTAGTGAGGGTGAAAAGGATAAAATTACTCACGAAGGGGAACCTTATCCAAGGTTGTCGGCCAAGGATATAGAAGCACATGGTATTTGGGATGCTAATAATTTTGTTAATAAATTTCCCGAGTCTGGGGGTATGGTAAAGGAATGGGAGAAGTTTCTGGAGTTTTCGGAATCTCTAGAAGATCTCGGATTGGGAATAGTTAATTTTTCTGTTAGAGAACAATCTACTTTGTGGGATGTTTTCTCAGACAGATCCAAGATAAAATTTAAGAACTACATTGGTTTGGAGACTCTAACTAAGGAAGACAAGACAAATAGGATCAAAACTCTTTTAGCTATCTCAGGAAGTTTAAAAGATATCTCTAAGGTTATTGAGATAGGGAAATCACCAAATACAGGTTTATTGTTTGAAAATGTGGCGGCTATTTCAGATATAGTAGGTAGTGTCGAGAGGTTCTTAAGTAATGATCCACAGTATTCAGATGTTCAATTGGATAGAATTAGGCAAGTAAACGATATGATTCTAAGGCATAGTAGCAAGTTATTTTTAGCAGCCCACGAAGTTACAAAGAATAATGAAATTAGTATACAAGATGCAACAAACGTACTTTATAAGTACAGAAGAGATGTTGAAAGCTGGTATCAGAATGAGTTTTTAAGAAAAAGTGACTTAGAAAACAATAAATACCTTCAGTTGCTTAAAACCTTTGATTCTACTGAGGAAGGGTCAAACATGCAGACCTTACTTCTTTCTATGATAGAAAACTTTTGGGAAGAAGATATTGTTAAGGAGTCTAAGAATAATAAATCTACCCTTAAAGCTCTTGAAAGGATAAAGGAATTTTATGATGGCAATGAAGAGCTGTTTAGTACATCTAACGAAACAACAGCCGATACTTCAAGAGAATTAGAGGGACTAAAAAACTTCTTTTCGGAAATGAGTGATATAAACGGAGTTGTTCTTGATCTAGCTTGTGGAGACAGAAAAAGAATAACAGAACCTATGGCAGATATGTTGAAAGGAAAGTCTAAGCTGATAGGTATGGATATCTGGTCCCCTGGAAAGAATGAAAAGGAAAATCTAAGTGTAATACAAGGATCAATTGACTCGATACCCCTGCAAGAAGATTTAGTCTCAGTGGTTACACTTAATTGGTCTCCACCTAACGATTGGGTAAGTAGAAGCGAACAAGTGTCTAATCTTTCAGAGATTGCACGAGTATTGAAACCAGGAGGAATTATTAGAACAGATATCCCCCTTCTTGAAGGTGAGGAAGGTAGTTGGTTAGAAGAGGTAAAAGAGCAATTTAAAGAGGGGTCTGAAAAGTTTGGGGATATAAAAGTAATGTTTCCAGGTGGCAGAGAAGGGCAGTTTCACATATATCCTCTCGCGGAATTAAAAGCTATGTTAATGAGCTCTGGGTTTGGAAAGATATCGTTTGAACCTTGGCAGACATCTTCCGGTAAGCCAAGGGTAGTAGTGAAGGCACAGTATGAAGGACGAGCTAATCCCATACCTCAGATTTTCTAAAAGCTAATTTAAATATTGTTTTTAAGGATGTGGCAATATCCTTGTTTTGAATCAATATCCCAGAAAAGTTTCCTTTTTCAAAGCTTAATAGTGCTACCTTATCTTCATAAACATCAATTTCTGCAGGTATTGGATACCTCCTTTTATCTAAGAGGATACTCTCTCTTAAAGATTCTTTATCCTTAGCATGAATTTGCTCTCCTAGTCTAGATTTGCCAATAAAGCTAATTGCCTTTACGTTGTTTCTGATTCTTAAAGGTATTAAGTCTTTTACTACTTCATTAGAAACAGCTTTTTCAGAAGATTCTACATCTACGCATCCATACACAGGTTCATCTTTAGGTGCATATATGTCTTTGAATACCTTTCTAATTCCACGTATTCCTTCGTAGCTAACAACCGTTGGTCTGAGTTGTTTTTGATTATACTTTTCTGCAAGTTCAGGAAGTATCGCTTCAAGAGCTATTTTCTGAGATTGAAAGTCTTGTAATGTTCCTTCTATTTTTTGCATTAACTTGTGGGGATGCTCAGCTCTAAAATACGTTTTCTTGTTTTTGGAGTATGTAGATACTAGAGCTTTCTTTTTTAAGTCATCTAAAAATTTATAGATCATTCCTCTTTTAAGATTTGTTTTAGAAGTCAATTCTGAAGCAGGGGAGTCTCCATACTGGAGTAGTAAGTCATAAATTTCTGCTTCTCCGGATTTTAATCCTGAGTCTTCAAGAACATTCTTATACATAGGTACAGATTATATAAGTTTAAATTATCTGTCAATAACTACTTGACAAACATATGTACCTATAGTATGATATATTTATCGATCAAGAAATATAGGTTGTTAAATACTTAATGACAATGTTAATGACTACTTGACAAATATTAAACTATGAGATACAATATATTTAGAAAGTTAGAGAGGACATTTAAAATATAATGATTAAAGCTTGTTCCTACCCGAACCTTAGTTAACAAGGTTTAAAGCTAAAAGTATAGCTCGGGTTAAAGAAACCGAGCTTTTTTAGTTTCTTAGGTAGAAATCTGCCCAAGATATACGGAACACTTTTTAGACTCTTAAAGTTTTAGGTACTTTACCTAATTTAATAAAGGAGAGAGCTCAAACTGACCTACCGATATCTCAGACAGATTCTTGCCTAAGACAAATTATCTTAAGCAAATGTCGGCCTAATATTTCCTACCCAATGAGGTTGTTAGAAGGTATATCCTCCTAACAAAGAAATTTAGGAATGACTAAAAGAATGAATTAGAGAATCTGGTACTTTTAGAGTACAGAGTGGCTCAAATAAAAGAGACTTAAAAACACGGTAATAAACATCAATTTGTTTGTTACAAAACCTACCCTTTGTAGTAAGTAGATTTATGACTGTTACACAAAGGAGAAAGTACGTTAAGCATTTGCTTTCTGATTAGGTACTGTACAAAAAGTACAGTACCAAAACCAGATAGTAAGTAAGAGAGAAGAGAGTACTTTTACAATTAAATATCCCAAGAATAGTTAAATATTTTCATTTGTATTTTGCCAAATGATTGTGTGCATACATACATTCTTGCATGTCACCTATATCTTATGTATGTATGTGCCAACCATTGGGTAAAATTTAACCCTTGGAGAAAAATGGAAAAGAGGAAAAATGAAAACATACAATTTTTCTGGTTCGTTGGTTGGTGGTCTCCCACTTACTCAGGATGAGAAGCTGGGGAAGGTGATTTTCTTGGGTGAGGCTGGTCGGGGTCGCCGCTATGAGAAAGTCGGTTTTTCCCGTCGGAATCCCCCAGAAGTTGCTGCTAATGGTCGTGTCGTGGATGCCGAGTTGCAGCAGATCACGATTCCCGCTCGCAACGGTAAACCTGAAATCAAGTTCTGGGTTCTTACCCGATCGAGCGAAGTTAGTGAGAGGGTGATTGTGCGCATCAACACCGAAGGCACGTACACCAGGAACACTTCAGGTCGCTGGCAAACGATTGCTGGCAAACCTGAGAAGATAATTGAAGGATGGGGCGCTTATGGCGACGCTGGCCGGATTGGTAGCTGGACTGATGGTCTTGTTATCATGAAGCCTGGTGATGTTATCAAGGTTATCCTCTCTGGTGGTTGTAAGTTTGAACCTCGTGCACTTTGGTATGACACAACTGGTCTGCAGACGGCAACCTGGAAAGATTATGAAAACATTCAGGCGCTGAAAGTAGCAGAAGCTGCAATGGCTAATTCTCCAACCACAGCCCCAAACCTCAACTTCCTCTCCAACCAACTTCTGGCTTATACCTGGCAAGGTGGCCGCGTGGAAGAAGGTATCGCATTGACAAACGGCGCTACCGGAATGGTTGTGTCGTTGGGTCAAAGTGGACGTGGTCGCAGTTTGTTGGAGCTGCCGCTTGTGGGCTTTGAAGCTGAAGGCCGTTTGACCAAGGCTGCCGTAGTGGTTTTGGAAGAAAAGACCATCCCGGCTCGTTACTCCTGGGAGCAGGAAACGATAAAGCGAAAGTACGGATTGGCTCAGGCACCAAAGGCTGAAGCAGGATTCCTGGTCAAGGTCTCGACCTCTTGGGTTTACACCCGCGGGTCGAATCCCGAGGTTTTAGTTTGGCGAGGTGATCCTATCATCTTCGCCGAAGGGCGAGGTGCGGAGGGAGCTGCTGGCATGATCTACGATTGGCCAGAAGTTATGGTGATTCTTCATGAAGGTGATGTTTTGTTCATCCGCCCAGAAGGTGGATACAAGATACGTCCTTACGCCCTGTTCGTCAAAGATGGTAAATTAATGACCGAAATTTGGGTGACTTGGAAGATGGCTGATGCCAAGCGCGATCCTGCATTCTATGTGGCCAAAGGCACCGCACCTTGGGGTCATGTTCCGAAGGAATGGATTGGTAGAATTGTCACTTTAGTTGGTACTTATCAAGATTGCAAAGGCAATCTTGTCTTGAGTGATGAGGAAACTGGCGAAGTTATTTCGACCGATCCATTCGTGTTGAATCTTGGCTGGAATGGCCAGGATCAGCATAATGTCGAACCTCGTGGGAGGTTGTTTGTTAGGCTTGAAAAAGAAAAACAAGCTTATCACTTAGAGGGTTGTGAGCTGGAACAAAGGACCGCCCTGAGAGGGGAAGCAGAAGTCTTAAAAAACAAGGTTTCCCAATTGGTAAGCCAGCCTTGGTTTTCTGTGGCTGATGAAATATCAAAGGGGAAAATTGAAGAGATCGCTCAAGAGAGTGGTCTTGACATAATGCCCTCTACAGAGGGATGGCCCAACCTGGAGAGCTGGGTTCGGGATGCTAAGAAGACTCTTGCCAGATTTCAGGACATCGAAAGCAACTTAAAGGTTCTGAAAGAAAAGCAAGATAGAGGTGAACTTTTGGTTCACTTCGAGGTATGGCATCGTCGAGGGGGTAAAACTAATCAAGGAGATGGGTGGGTAA
Source organism: Patescibacteria group bacterium (assembly GCA_049297375.1). Lineage (GTDB taxonomy): Bacteria > Patescibacteriota > WWE3 > UBA101185 > UBA10185 > JAAZNV01. The sequence continues at coordinate 31,944 of JBAQUF010000046.1, read as the reverse complement.
TTGAACCCGATGGGCATCTTCGTGAAAAAGATAGTGATGATGTTCCCAGACATAAGTCTGACGGGCATTACTATTGGGAGAAGGTGAGCGAGAAAGAGCTCGCCTTAAGAATGTTCAACGGACTATATGAGGTTGTTAAAATGCCTGTTGAAGGATGCACCCCAGACCAAATCAATGCTGTAAGAAGTATTGAAGAGGAACTGGGCATAGAGTCTGGCTCATTTGGGGTTTAGTCTCTTGGGAGGTGATTGGAAACTAAAATAGTGCCAACTCACCTCCTGCAAGTTTTTATTTTTCTCAAAGAAAGATACTAGTGCTGTTTTAAGCGCTATTACCTCTTTTTGAGAGGCGGCTAATCAAAGCTCAAGTCGTTATCTATAATAGGCAGAATTGAGTTAATCCTATAGGAGTAGAGGTGAAAATTGTTCTTTGTGGACCTCCCCATTCAGGGAAGTCCTGCCTGCGAGAGGGGTTGAAGCAGGCAATCAAACGGATTGAGGGTGCGCCGTACCCGTATGTTATAACGGCGTGTCCTGATGGTGAAGGGGCGTGGTTTAGTGAAGCCGCTCAGAACGATCCAGAGCTTGCCCAGCAGTTGAAAACGGACTACAAGTCCAAATTCACTCCTGAGTTTGCCGCAGTTCGGGCTGAGTGGGTTGAAAAAGCCACCACCCCTCTCACCATTATCGATGTAGGCGGGCGAACCTCCGATGAAAATCGGATGATTATGTCGCACGCCACTCACGCAGTAATCCTGGCAGGAAACTGGAAGGATGAAACATGGGGCCAGCGAATGGAACCATGGCGTGAGTTTTGTGCAGAGTTAGGGCTTACGATCGTTGCTGAAGTGTTTTCTGATTACTTTGGCACTGAAGATATAGTCGAAGGAGTTGCTCCAGACGGTATTCTTCGAGGAAGTGTTCATCATCTTGAAAGAGGTGAGGATAATTCCTGTCGATCAATGGTTAAAGCTCTTGCAAATCATCTTGTTTCTCTAGTTACTTTGGAGAAACAAGAACAATAGAAAAAGGAGAAAAATGGCTTCGTTTTTGATTGATATCCAGGGGGATGTGTTGACAGTTGGATTTAATTCCAACGAACCTGCACAAAATAATGTTATTGTGCGGGACGCTACCGTTCGAATTGATGGGATGAAGGCCTCTGGCAAACTGCCTGGTGGTTCTATCATCAAGATCAACGGCCCGGCATCCCTGCCTGTGGCCGTTGCTATTGCCCACGGTCTGTTACACTTGTACGAGACCGTAGCTGTGTTTGATCCTAAGTTAGGAAGATACGTTGTGGCAGTTTGCCATAGTAATCTGTACTTACCTGGGGATCTGATCGATTAGTCTCTTGGGAGGTAGTTGGAATATCTGGAAAGATGCCAATATACCTCCCGAGTTTTTTGAGCTTTTCAAAAATTGAAAAGTTCTGAAAACCCAAAAATAGAAAGGAGAAAAACGAAAGAAATTAACATAGGTTTAGATAACTTCTTGATCAGAATATAGATCGAGGAGTTATAGAAGAAAGAAGAGCCCAACTCTGGGCAGGGGATTTTCTAGCCGATTATAGCTAGATTCTGTGTAACAGATTGTGATGTAATTGTCACGAAATCCTTTAATTTAACCCGCCAGCCTGCGGGAAGTCATAACCTGAAGGAGGTATGAAAATGGCAAAGTCAAAAACTGCTCCAAGTTTTGATTCGTTGACCTGCGCTATCTCTGATGCATCCAACGATTGTATGAGAGGTCGTTGGCCGGAACTCTATTTCGATCAAATAGAGTTTCTTAAGGACTGTCCGGTAAACAGGAACGGATGGCATTATTTTCAGATTCCAGGTGGCCCAGTCCTGCATTACAAAACAGGATTGGACTTTAGGAATCCATCAGTTCCCTACAACATTGTTAAGGTAGGGGGTAGGACGGTCATTGCCTTGATAGGCCATCCTGATCAGGATGAAATTCTTCTTAAAGAAGAGGGAGAGTGGTTTTCCGCTACGAAATGTGGCAGAACCCTTTATATGCCTGACAGCTGGCAGCCTAGCTCTGAGGCACTAAGTTTGTACCGTCGGTTTACTGGTGGTGATGGCCAGGCTGCTTATGACAAAGAACCCGCTGCCAAAGGGGAACGAATGGTATTGTGGGCGGCTTCTTTAAATGGAGGCAGTACCGAGGAAGACCTTCGGGATAACATCACCTATCATAGACGGAACCCTGGTGCCAACAAGTATCGGAATGTAGAAGATGCTGTGGCAAGTTATATGAAGCACATAATGCCCATTCACATTCGGGTAAGGGAACTTGGGTATTGTGGGCTTTACTAGGGTAGTATAAGTCTAAGTATATTGGGATGTGAGTGAAAACTAGAAATAGTGCCAACACTCACATCCTGTAAGTTTTTAAAAACTTGGGGATAAAAATGCGCTTCTGTGAAAGGAGAGTAGTAGGGTAGGACTGCTCGACTTAATGCACGGGAGCGCATTTTTGGATTTTTTCCAGTTTAAACTAATTGACATTTGTCTATTATTCGTCTAGTATTAGTCTAATATCTATGTTTAATCCTAAATATACAATAACATCCAAAATACTTAACAACATAAAGGAAATAACATCTTTAACCACTAAATTAAACCTTAAAAGATATCCTAAGACAGTACTGCTGAAATTTGAGAAAATGGCTCTAGAACAATCTACACATTCTTCTACAAGTATAGAAGGAAACCCCCTCCCTTTAACTGAAGTTAAAAAAATACTTAAGAATAAACCTCAGCATATTAGAGATACTGAAAGGGAAGTATTAAACTATAACGAAGCTCTGGAATATTTAAAAATAATTACTGATAAAAGTATATCTAATACTTCATACACAAAAAGTTTAGAGATGAGTAAGATACTTCTAAGTGACTCCTTAATCTTGAAAATTCATAAAAAAGTTACATCTGGTTTAATTTTAAGAGCAGATGAGGGTAAATATAGAAACAAACCTGTTGTTGTAAATAATCCTAGAGACGGAAAAATAGTTTATTTGCCTCCTAATTGCAAAGATGTAAATAAACTTATGGAAGAACTTATTGGTTTTATTAATAAAAACATGTTGGTAATTGATCCAATTATCCTTTCTGGAATATTTCATAAGCACTTTGTAGTAATACACCCTTTTATTGACGGAAATGGTAGGACAGCAAGACTTCTCACTAAGTTTTTATTATCACGGATGGGTTTAAACACCTTTAATTTGTTTAGCTTTGAGAATTACTACAACAAAAATGTATCTGAGTACTTTGAGAACGTAGGTGTTTTTGGCGATTATTATGAAATTAAGAATTCTATAGATTTCACAAATTGGCTAGAATACTTCACCGATGGAATAATAGATGAACTTACAAGATTATTTAATGAGCTATCTAAAGCTAGTTCTAATCCTGAAACGTCTGTGAAGTTGCATGATAAAAAAATAATAGCGTATATAGAAAGCAACGGTTACATCACTGATTCTACTTATAAAAAAATTACTAATAGAGCTAAAGCAACAAGAGCGTTAGATTTTAAAAGACTTGCTAAGTTAGGGGTATTAAAAAGAAAAGGTGGAGGAAGGTCTACTTATTACACTTTAAAATGAAAAAGGGTGTGAAAAGGGAAATTAAAAAATTTAAAACAATTAACGGAGAAATACCCCTTCCAATATTCTTTCCTGATGCAACAAGAGCAGTTTTAAAGACTCTTGATTCTATAGATATAGAAAATACAAAGACCCCTGGAGTACTTGTAAACACATACCACTTATATAAAGATCTAGGACAAGATATGTTGGAAAGATATGGTGGTATAAGACAATTTATGTCATGGGATGGAGGATTAATATCTGATTCTGGTGGATTCCAAGTTATGTCTTTAGCTAAATCTAATTTAGATTTAAAAGAAAATAATAAAAATCTTTTTAAAAGTAATTTACTAAACTTATTAAAAAAATCTAAAAATAAAAATGGATACGTAGATAATGAGGGAGTAACTTTTTATTCTGAAAGTAACTTATTTAAGAAAAAGAAAATCAAACTTACTCCAGAAAAATCAATTCAAATTCAAATGTTAATAAATCCAGACATGTGTGTGGTGTTAGATGATTTTACAGATTTAAATGCAACTTATGAAAAAGCAAAAGAAACAGTTGAAAGAACTATTCTTTGGGCAAAAAGATCTAAAGAAGAGTTTCTTAAGATTTGCAAAGAAAGAAATTTAACTAAAGAGAACAGACCTTGTCTTTTAGGAGTTGTTCAAGGTGGTAACTTTTTGGATTTAAGAAAAGAATGTACACAAAGATTAGTTGAAATTGGATTTGATGGTTTGGGTTATGGAGGTTGGCCAATGATGAATGACGGAAAATTTAATTTTGATGTTCCAAAAGTCATTGCAGAAAATTCTCCTGATAATTATTTACTCTATGGTTTAGGAGTAGGGAAGCCGGATGATATAGTAAAATGTGTAGATTTAGGGTTTAGTATTTTTGACTGTGTACTCCCAACTAGAGACGCAAGACATGGAAGATTATATGTATTTAATGCAGACTCAATTGATAGTATAAATGTTAGAAAAGATGATTTTTACAGCTATTTTTCACCTAAGAAGAGTAAATACACTGGTGATAAGGATGTTGTAAGTAAAGCTTGTGATTGCCTTTTGTGTAAAAATTATACCCGAGGCTATATATCTCACTTATTTAAGATAAAAGAACCTTCTGCTTATAGACTTGCTACCATTCACAATTTGAGATTTTATTCAATTTTGATGGAGAAACTTCGATAATTTTGACTAATTTTTACTTTTCTCCATTCTATACAATCTGCACAGTGCTAAAATACTAGTATGAAAATATTAAGTATCTGTGGGAGTCCAAGGAGAGGAAACTCTGAAGCTCTAATACTTTTTATTCAAGAATTTCTTAAGAAAAAAGGAATAGAAAATGAAGTTATTCTCTTAAGAAAGAAGAATATTGGTTTTTGTAGAGGATGTGTAGAATACTGCAATAAAAACTTAGAGTGTGCACAAAAGGATGATATGAAGGAAATTATGGAAAAGATGGAGCAAGCAGATGGATTAGTGTTTGTTTGTCCAAACTATTTTAGTATGCCTCCAGGAATATTTAAAAACTTCATAGACAGGTGCAGTGTTCTTTATACAGCAAATAAACAAGATGAGTTTAGTAAAAAGAAGGCAATAGTTGTTTGTGTTGGAGCAGATGAACCAAAGTATACAGATGTTTGTACAAACAATGTTGTTCAATATTGCAAAACTCTTGGAATGAATGTTGTTGGAAAGAAAAGTATAAGATCAAGGAGTGAGTTACAGGGTAACTATAACTATGTTCTTGAAACACCGCATAACAAAGGGTTAAAGGAAGAGATCGAGAATTTGGCTGGTCTACTTATTGAATAGTTGATGCCCAGTCTGACGTCAACAACTTACTCTGGTTTTATGAGCTCAAAAGAATACAAAGCTGTATAATCACCTCATGTCTTCATTATCAGTAGGAATAGTTGGTCTTCCTAATGTTGGAAAATCTACATTATTTAATGCACTTCTTAAAAGACAAGCAGCTCTTGTTGCAAATTATCCTTTTGCAACAATTGAACCTAATGTCGGTATTGTAGATGTTCCAGATTACAGATTAGACCTTCTTTGCCAGTATGTTAGAAATGATTGTCCAAGAATCGATAAGCAAATACCTGAAAAAGTAGTTCCTTCTATAATTAAGTTTTTTGACATTGCAGGTCTTGTAAAAGGAGCATCTCAAGGAGAAGGATTAGGAAATGAATTTCTTGGTCACATTAGAGGAGTTAGCGCTATTGCTCATGTGATAAGAGACTTTTCAGATGAGAACGTAATAAGAGCAGGATCTGTTAATCCTCTTAATGACTCTGCTGTAGTAAACACGGAGCTAATTCTTTCTGATCTTCAAATACTAGATAAATTTATGGGAAGGTTGGAAAAGGATGCAAGAGTGGGGAAATCAAAAGAAGTGATAAAGAAACTAGAAGTTGCAAAGAAAGTCAGAGAGAAACTAGAAAAAGGGGTATTTGCTTCAAATATTAACTTGGATGAAGAGAGTAAAGAATTAATAAAAGAGTTCAATTTAATAACTTTAAAACCAATGATTTATGTACTTAACGTTTGTGAGAATGAATTGAAGCAGAAACTTGCTCAAAAGATACTTATAGATCACAGTGAAGCTATTATTATATGTGCAAAAGTTGAAGCAGAGCTCTCAGATTTTGATGAAAAGGAGAAAAAGGACTATCTTTTAACACTTGGGGTAGAAGAAACGGGGTTAGATAAATTGATAAAGAAATGCTATGACCTTTTGGGGTTAGAGTGCTATCTAACTATGGGACCTAAAGAAGTTCATTCTTGGACAATAAAAAAAGGATTTAAAGCTCCACAAGCAGCAGGAGAAATTCATACAGACTTTGAAAGAGGTTTCATATCTGCTGAAGTTGTTAACTTTAAAGATCTAAAACCAATAGAAAGTTTAAAGAAGGCTAAAGAAATGGGCTTAGTAAGACTTGAAGGTAAAAACTATGTGGTAAAGGATGGAGATATCATAGAATTTAACTTTAGTGTTTAAGAAGTATTTGCCTTTTTATTGAATTTTATGTAGTATCTTCAAAGCATTTGGGTTTCTGCTATCTATTAAGATTAGATATTTAAGTGTAGACATACAATATTTGTAATATATAATCTTATTGTTGATACAAGAAAAAACTATGAAATACGAGATAATGACAATTTATAAAAACGATCTTGGGGAAGAAGGAGCAACTAATCTTTCCAAGAAAGTACAAGAAATAATTACATCTTTAGGTGCAAAGGTTGTTGAAACGAATTTTTGGGGAAGAAGGAAATTTGCATATGAAATAAAGCACAATACAGAGGGGTTTTACGATGTGATTTCTATTGAATGTGAATCAGATATAGTTACAAAATTAAAGGCAAAGCTAAATCTGCTATCAGGTTTAGTGAGGTATCTAATTACAGCTCAGAAATGAGTTGAAGGAGGCAAGGAGACACTATGGCATCAAGAAATCTAAACAAAGTAATGCTTATAGGTAACCTTACAAAGGATCCTGAGGTAAGATATACTCCTCAAGGAAATGCAGTAGCAAGTTTTGTGGTCGCCACAAATAGAGAGTGGGTTACACAAGGAGAAAAGAAACAGTCTGTTGATTTTCATAATGTTGTTTCTTGGAATAAATTAGCAGAAATCTGTGGTCAGCTCTTAAAGAAAGGAACAAAAGTATTTGTTGAAGGAAGACTTCAAACTAGAGATTGGGTTGGAGAAGATGGAAAGAAAAGATACAAGACAGAGATAATAATTGACGATATGATCATATTAACTCCTAAGAAAGTTGGGGAAGAAAGTTCTACAGATGAGGACTTGGTGGATATTGAAGTTCCAGAAGCGGAAGAAGTTGGTCCAGAAGAAGAAGTTAATTTAGACGATCTTGGTGATTTAGACTTAGGAGATTTAGACACTGAAGAAGAGGAAAAAGGAAAGAAAAAGAAATAACTTTGATTAACGTTTATGCCCCGTTAAACGGGGCATAAGTTTTTAAAAATATGGCATTAAAAAAAGATAAAAGACCAAAAAGAGAAAAAAGGGCACCTACACCTAGGAACTGTTATTTTAAACAAACAGGAACTAAGCCTGATTATAAAGATGTATTGGTGTTAAGAAGATTTATAAACGAAAGAGGAAAAATAATTCCTCAAAAATACAGTGGTCTAACAGCTAAAAACCAAAGACTTTTAGCAATTGAAATAAAAAAAGCCAGATACATGGGGCTTTTGCCCTATACTGATAGACACGCTCTGTAGACGTTGTTATCATATATTTATGCCTCTATTAGCTGCCTATTTTGATACTTCTGTTGTTAGTTTTTTGTTGAGAAAAGAAACAAAGAGTGTTGAATTTTTCACTTTTCCTTATGTTTACTCGGAGGGTACTCTATCAAATCAATGCAACAGTAAGGATTTCTATAAATTTCTGATCGAGAAGTTTTTGGGTGAAAGAAAGATTAAGATAAGCTCTTGTAATATAATAGTATCTGGATTCTTAGAAGCTCCTGATTTTATAGATAACTCAAAGCTTAAAGTGGGAATAATGAATCTAGTTCAAAACTCCACAGACTATTTTCCGATCGTTGTTAATAATTCTTCCTTGATAGCAAACAATTTCATAAACTCCTTCTCACTTTGCAATGAGGATACTGAATCATCCACAGGAAATAGAGACTTTGGTGAGCTTGATTACTACTCAAATCTTTGTATTTATCCGCAGATAGTTTCTGATGATTTATCCACTCAAAGTAATTTTGATAAAAATATATCTAAGAAGTTACCTAATAATTTTAAAATTGAGAACAAAAAAAAGATTGTTTTTACTGGTGGAAGATTTGCACAAAACGTTTGTAGTAAAGAACTTAACTACGTCTTGCTTTTAGACTTAATTAGAGGATCGGGGATTTATAACTTGTATATGGATAATAAGAATGCTTTTCCCCTCATACAATTGCTGAAAATGTATGATAAAGATGATGATATATACGAAGAAGATTACTTAGAAAATATTGGTTTGCTTATAAAAACAAAGGGTTCAGTTGAATGTCTGTTAAGTACAAAAGTAGGCGAGGATCAATTTATTGAAATTGATAAAGATAAAGTTTCTGTGATGCCTCTAAAACTTGATTCACCTGCAAAATTGTCTATTAAAAGTTCTGACTTAGGTTCAATGGATATTTCTACACTAGGTGGGGAAGTAGGTATCATATTTGATACAAGAATTAACGATGAAAGCTTATATTCTAGTGTAAAAATACTTAACGATTGTATAAAACAGTTTGGAAACTCCTATAGGGATATTGAGAGTAAATAGATATGTTGGTACCAGTTATAAAAAGAATAAAACAAAATAGTAAGTGCTTTGTGGAAAGAACCCTTCCAGTCGAAGGAAATATATCAGTATCAGCTGGAGATAGAGTCGAACCTTTTGATCACTTAGGTGACTGTCTTTTTTCTCAAAGAGAGTTAGTACTTCCAAAGAGTTTTAAGCCTCATGCTTTAAAGACAGATAAAAGGTATTACTATGCTGGGTCTTTGCTTGGAAAAACTCGATCCAACAAAGTTTTTGCTCCGTATGACGGTAATCTATCATTGCATGAAAAATTCTATGCGTTTGAGGAGATAGATAAGAGATGTGTTGTGTTATCTGGAGTTTGGGGAGTAGTAAAGTCTGTTTATAATAAAAGATCAGTTCTTCTAGAAACTCAAATGAAGGACATTCTTTTTTCTGCAAGTACAAAAGTACAAGCATCTGGAGAATTAGTGGTTTTTCCCAACCCTACAGATGTTCTTAAAAGATCTTATCTTGAGAATTTTGCAAAAGGAATAAAAGGAAAGATTGTGTATATAGGACACTACGTTGGTTTGGATGTGGTGGAAAGAGCATATGAAATGGAAGCAAGTGCTGTAATAGCAGGTAGCACTCATAGGGAAGTTTTTGATTTTGCTAAAAATCATAATTTTCCCCTTGGGATCATTTCAGGTTTTGGAAAGATAAAAACTCCCGATTCTGTTTATAAAATGTTAAGTTCTGTTTCTTATAGATATGTGTTTTTTGAAGGAGATAAGAACCTCTTGAGAATTCCTATTCCTTTAGAGGTTAGTACTATACCCAATCCTAATAGGGAAAAGTTAGAGCCCATTAAACATGTAGATTTAGGTATGACAGTGCAAGTGTTTCAAGATCCATACTTTGGATGGATTGGAGTTGTTGACAGAGCTTGTGAATCTAGTATATTTGTTAAGTTCGGTATAGATAAAAATTCAGTGGAGATAAGGTCGCCAAATTTCTTTATATTAGAATGAAAACACTAAAGTTTCAGAAATTTCAGCGTTTATTAATAATCTTTCTAGTAGCTGTAGGATTTTTCTACGGTGGTTACTACATGGGAAAAAGAGGCTTCATATTTGAGGTAAGAAAAAATCCACCAAAAATAGAAGTAATTAATCAATATCCAGCTGATAAAGAAATTGATTTTTCATTGTTTTGGAATGTCTGGGATCTTTTGAATAACTCATACCTGGAAAGACCTGTTGATCCTCAGAAAATGCTTTATGGTGCAATATCTGGCATGGTGGACTCTCTAGGTGATCCTTATACATCATTTTTAACACCTGATGTTAATAAAAGCTTTGGAGATGCTTTAGGGGGGAAGTATGAAGGTATTGGAGCTGAGCTTGGACTTAAAGATAATCAGATAATTATTGTATCTCCGTTTGATGGATCTCCAGCAAAAAACGCTGGAATTAAACCTGGAGATAAAATAATTAAGATTGAAGATGAATCTACCTTTGGGTTATCTGTAAGTGAAGCAGTAGTCAAAATCAGGGGTTCTGCCGGTACAAAGATTAATCTTTCTATCCAAACAGGTGATGAACAACCAAGAGATTTGTCCATTACCAGGGGGTTGATAACTGTAGCTAGTGTAACTTGGGAAGATAAAGGAGACGGGACCGTATATGTGAGGGTGAGCAGGTTTGGACCAGAAACAAATGAGGAATGGGACAAGGCAGTGTCTGAAATAAATATAAAAGTGAAGGAACTGGACGCAATAATAGTAGATGTGAGAGGGAATCCTGGAGGTTATCTTCAATCAGCAGTTCATATTAGTGAAGAATTTTTTAGAGGTAAAACTGTTGTTTATGAAGAAGAAGCTACTGGGGAGCAAGTTCCTCTTAATGCCAGCAGAGTAGGGGTGTTTGGGGATGTTCCAGAAGTGCTTGTTCTTATTGATGAAGGTAGTGCTTCTGCTTCTGAAATATTGGCAGCTGCTCTAAGAGATAACATTGGAGCCGAGCTTATTGGAATGAAATCGTTTGGAAAGGGAACCATTCAAGATGCACAAGATTTTGAGGATGGTTCTGGTATCCATATAACCATTGCAAAATGGCTTACTCCAAACAAAGTGTGGATTCATAAAAAAGGTCTTGAACCTGATATAAAAGTTGAGATAACAAGCGAAGACTCTGCAGCAGGAAAAGATACTCAGCTTGAAAAAGCTTTAGAACTTGCAAAGCAGATTTAACTTGTCTTAACTGTTATCCTTAGATTCAATTAGTGAGCACTCTTCTAGTATTTTTTCTATATCTCCATTCATAACTCTTTCAATGCTATGCCAATTTTTATTTATTCTATGATCTGTAATCCTATCCTGTGGAAAATTATATGTTCTTATCTTTTCACTGCGTTCCCCTGTTCCTACTTGAGATGATCTTAAGTCAGTTATACTTTTAACATGTTGTTCTTGCATTTGAGTATAAAGTTTGGAGTGGAGAATACCTAAAGCCTTTTCTCTGTTTTTTCCTTGATATCTTTCTTCTTGGCATTCAACAATTGTTCCTGTTGGTATATGGGTAAGTCTAACTGCTGTTGATACTTTATTTACATTTTGTCCACCCTTTCCCCCAGACCTATAAAACTCCCATTTTAAATCATCTGGTCTTATTTCAATATTTATATTTTTTAGCTTTGGAAGAACTGCTACTGTGGCTGTAGAAGTATGAGTTCTTCCCCCAGCTTCTGTTACTGGTATTCTTTGTACCCTATGTACTCCAGACTCATTTCTTAGTAATTTATACACATCTTGTCCTTTAATGTCAGCTATTAAAGTCTTAATTCCACCTACTTCATTTTCATTAAGGTACTCTTCTGTTATCTTCCATTTAGCCTTTTCTCCATATCTTGAATACATTCTAAATAAATCCTTAGCAAATAACCCTGCCTCATCTCCCCCTGTTCCAGATCTAATTTCCATAGTTGCAACATTTGGATCTAAGTTAAAATCTCCATCGTCTACTTCTTTTTTTCCTACTTGAAAGTTTGAAATGTTTAATGATTTTTCTACTTCTTTTTTTTGCTTTTGAAGATTCAAAATTTCTTCTTCGTACAACTTCTTCATTTCAATATCGTTTTCACCTTCTAGAGTTCTTTTACTGGATTCTATTTCTTTTTCTATTCTTTCTATTTCTTTTTGAATATAGTTATGTGTTTGATCCACAGGTATATTGTACTTTCAATTTAATATCTTGGAAAATTTAGAAATTATAATCTACTCTTCAGCTTGTTTCTTTGATTCTTCCTCAGCCTTTGCTTTTTGAAGCATTTCTTTTAATGTTAAATCTTTTGAAGCTACAGGACCTTTTTTCTTTGCAGATCTAGATACTTTAAGTTCATCTGCTTTCTTCTTTTTTTCTTCTGCTAATTTTAATCTCTTTGAAAATTTGTCTATTCTTCCTTCTGTATCAACAAATTTACTTTGTCCTGTATAGAAAGGATGACAAGCACTACAAATCTCCACCGTTACGGAAGGTAGAGTGGAAACTGTTGTAAACGTGTTTCCACATGCGCATGTAACAACACAAGTATTTAGTTTTGGGTGTATATCCTTTTTCATGACGAGATGCAGTATATCAGGATTTATATTTGCGGACAAGTATGTTGTCGGTTCTACCGATCATTTAAATTCTTTTCTGATGTGTAGACTCCTATGCCTATTACTGCTGTTCCAATAAGCATTAGTGTTGTTGGCACTTCCTTTAGGATTATATAAGAAAAGGGGAGTGTCAATACTGGTGCTAAATACCCAAAAAATGCAGTATCTGAAACCTTTACGTACTTTAAAGACCATTGATACATCATATAGGCAATTATTGAAGAGCATATTGCCATGTAAAATAGTCCAATTAAACCAATAGGTCTAATGGAAAATACGTCGAACGTTGAAATATTTCCTATGTACCCCATATTTTCTAAAAGAGCTAAAGGTGTAATGGTTGCTAATCCAACAAACAATGCTAGTGCTGTAAGAAGAGTTGAAGAATAATTTTTTGACATTGGTTTTAAGTGGATAAAACTTAAAGCTTTTTTCAACAAAGAAGATCTTTCTTCTCCCATACTAAATTTTGACCATACAATAAATATGACCCATGTTATGTTGTATAAAAGCACTAAAAAGTTTCCAAATGTTCTTTCAATCAAGTTAGTATTATGAATATTGCCTGTAAATAACGGTTCAATAACAATGAATAAAGTTCCCAAAGATGCAATAACTAGTCCTTTTTTAACATCCTTGTTTACTTTATCTTTATAGAAATAATGACCCGCAGCTACAGCAAGAATAGATCCAAGAATACCAATTATTGACGCTTCTATAACAGTTGTGTATTCAAGACCAATAAAAATTAAGATTAGTGAGGTTTGGGAGAATAAGCCAAATAAAAATATATTTAAATAATCTCTTTTATCAATTTTAGTTTTTTGAAGTTCATATAAAACATAAGGTAGTAGAATTACACAAGCTATTAAAAATCTTAAGAACAAGAATGTAACTGGTGGTATATAGCCTAGTGTAAGCTTAATTATGGGATTTGCTGCCCCCCATAAAATGGTGGCGCCAGTTAATGCAATATATGCAAGAGTAAGATTTTTGGGCAGGTTCTTTCCAAACATTATTATTTATTCTATATCTGATAAGAAATTTTCTAAAGGCTTTGTCTCTTGGCTGGAATTCGCTAGGTTCTTAATGGTTACTAAATTATCTTTTATCTCATTTTCCCCAATAATTACAGCATATTTGCACTCTTTCTTATCTGCATACTTAAGCTGTTTATCAATTTTTGTATTTTTTTCCAACCATGTTTGAACATTTAAACCCTTGTTTCTTAGAGCCTTAGAAATCTGTAGGGTTTTATCTAAGAACTTAAGGTCTTCTGATGGCCACAAAGTTACTAGATATTCACATTCATTTTCAAACTTAGGAAGAAGATTCCAACCTTCTAAAAAGTCTTTAAGCGTAATATCCCCCATTGCATATCCGGTCCCAGTCAAGTTGTCTTTCCCAAATGCAGTTACTAAATCATCGTATCTTCCTCCTCCTGCAATTGCTCTGATGTTTTGAGGGTTCAAATCATATACCTCAAATACATTGCCAGTATAGTAATCTAAGCCTCTAATTATGGTTGGGTTAAACTTAACAAATGTACTCAAATCCTGCTTTTCAATTAGATCCATAAGCTTAGTGGCTTCTTGTGCTCCTTTTGATCGGAGTAGTATTTTTTTGATCATTGGCATTGGATTCTCCAGGTATTCATTTAAGGATTTAAGTTGAGTGCTAGATAGCCTTGCATCATCTTTTAACCAGTTGTTAAATTCTTCTTGAGATATTTTAAGTTTTTTATCTAGTGCCTTATTTACTATCTTTTTTTGTTCAGAGCTAATTTCAAGCTCTTTATATATGTCATCTGCAAGTCTTCTGTTATTAAATCTAACTTCAAACATTGTTTCTTTAGCCCCAAAGCTTTTAAGTATATCTACTGATGTGGAAATTACTTCAAGATCAGCTTCAACTCCTTCTATTCCAAATATATCTAAATTTAGTTGGAAGAATTCTCTTCCCCTTCCTCTTTGAGGTTTTTCGTATCTCCAAAAGTTTGCAATGGAAAACCATCTAATAGGGCGGGGGAGTTCATTTATCTTCTGAGCTACCATACGAGCTAAAGTAGGAGTCATTTCTGGTCTTATTGCTACTTTTCTTTTACCTCTATCTTCAAAGCTGTAAAGTTGCTCATTTACTAATTCTTCTCCTGATTTAGCTGCGTAAAGATCAAAGGATTCAATAAAAGGACCATCATATTCTTCGTAACCATAGGATTTACAGACCTTCTTCCATGTATTGAATATGAAGTTTCTTGTCTTCATATCTTCAGGATAAAAGTCTCTACTTCCTTTATATGGTTGTATTGTTATATTTTTAGACATATTTTATAAAAATGACTTACTCCTTTATGCTACTTGCAAAAAGTTAATTTTACAACGGTGTTATAATCTACTTATATCTTAAGCCTAAGGCAATAGGAGGTGAGAGTTTGATGTGCGGATGGACTAGAGAAGATACGCAGGATTACTCAGAAGAAGCGTATGGTGATCGGGACTCTGGAAAGGAGGTTTCAAGAGCCGAGCACCAAGCTAGAAACGATGCTGTTGGCTCAGATTTTGAAGTCAGGGAATCTAAAGAAGAAACCAACAGCTCCAGCAGAGATTCTAGTAGTAACGATAGTTCTAGCTCGGATTCAGGCAGTGAATCTCAAACGCAACAATGAATGTAATCCAAATTTTCTTAAGGTAGCGGCTATATTATCTAATATTATATCCGCTACCATAGAGTAACTTATTATGAAAAGAACATTAAATAAAGAACAAATATCTCTTCTAACCAATCTTTTGAATTTAACAAAAGATATAGCGAACAAATATAAATCAGATCTCAACCCAGCAGTTGAGGGTCTCCTTATTGGACTTAATAAGTATTCTGAAAATAAGAGGGTGAATACCAAAATAGACCTTTATATTGTTTGGTACATTAAAACCTCAGTTGAATACAATTTAGGTATTAAGAATAAGGACACAGAAATCTGGTCCAAGATGTTAAACGGTAAGTAGAATATTAAGGTGCTTTGGGGTCGGTAGTGGAGGCTAATCTAAACCAATTGGTTGATGTTTTGGTGATGTTTCAAAGTATTTTACAAGTTTGCGCTTGAAGTAACATTTTATAGTGATAGTTGTGGAGCTATATCTGAGCTATTAAGATCAACACTCCCTAATCGTGTTTTTAAATCCTCATAGTCCATGGCAGGGTACATCATTGCCAAAAATTTAAAGTCTTTACTTAAATCTTTAAAAATCTCTCTTTTATCAAAACCCCCTAAGAATAAGATATGTGATCCAGGATCTTCGGTTAAATGTTCTTGTCTAGCACAAAGTAAAAGTATTGATTCAGTTAATGGCGAACAATCTGGTGCTTGTAAAGCAAAACCCTTACTGATTACTCCCTCTTCTTGTTTAAAGTTATAAATCCTTGAAAATTCTGCTCTAGGAGGATGTATAACAGTTTCCTTATACCACCATGCTGTGAATTTTACAGTGTCTTTATCCTTATCTATCATTTCCACATCTAGATCAATTATTTTAGATGTGAACTCTTTAGCGTCAACTTTTTCCTCAAATCCAGTAATATCTTTAATATGTATGGTAAAGAGGTGACCTACACCATTTACCAGAGAGTCTGAGGGATCTTTTTTAAGAGTGTATATCTTTCCATCCTGAGAAAAATGAACATTTCCATCCATCCAATGACTATATTTAATTTTATGAGATGTTACTTTACCTCCAGGTTCCAGACTAAGTTGCTCAATTCTTGTTAAATTTTTCGGAAATGTTGCTACAGATAATAGACCTTGTGATTCTTTCAAATAGGGAAAGGATACTATAATACTAGCCTGACCATTTCGGTTTTGATTAAAAGCGATGTTGAATAATTTAAATGTTTTACCGTCTTTTTTTGCAGCTATGTTAAATCTTTCTGCTTTAAAAGTGAAAAGTTTTCCCTCGTGACAATGTTTATACTTACTATTACTGCCACAAGGGCACGGATCATTTCTGCCTATTTTTTGCATGTTTTATAAGTTCCAAAATATCTTCTTCTTTTTCGTAGCACCTTACCCTACCGGTTAAATATCCGGCTCTGTAACTAACACCATCGCTCATAACCCTCCAGTTAGTATCTTTAAGTGCTTTTTCGCAAACCTTTTGTAAATTATGTTTTGAATCATATTCCTCACGGCTGGGTTTTATATCCTCAGCATTAAACTCAACAATAAAGTACCTACCAATATCAGGTTTGCCAAACTGAAACTTGGCGTAATCGTTCTTAGTTGCCACATCAATCAACAGCTTTTCAACGTCTGCAATTTTCAGGCGACTAATCTTAGCAACCTTGTCGTACAACTCCTTATGTTCTTCCCTTTCCTGCTCGTCTTTAAGAGCGTCCGTTGCATCAGTGAGTTTATAACAACTATCAATGTAAGCGTTACCCTCTACAGAACTCATTAAGTATTTTTGCTTGTCCTCCTCAGTTATTGGCTCAACAGGAGCCGGTACATACTTTTCATCCAGATCTAATACCATTTCTTCCTTGTTACTGCATTTAGGACATGTAAAAGTTGTAATTATCTTGTTTTTGATTCTGCTGTTTGAGAAATTATATTGAGAACCACACTTTGAACAATTTGGTGGTTTGTATTTTCCACTCTTCTCCATTGTTATAAAATGCCCTCCCTTTACCACATTTCGGACAATTAAACATAATAAGAACTTTGGTTTCGTCATACACATCTAAATCTTTTTGAGTAAATTCCATTCTTGTATTACAGTCCTTACACTTAATTCCCAACGGAATAGACACTCGTTCCAAAGTATTATCTTTTCTGGCGTCACTGCGGAACTGTTCCTCTACGGCACTCTCTCTATTTTTATACCTTTCGCCCTTAATAAAATAGATGTGTAATTCTGCCCATACGGATAGCCACTTCAGAATAGTTTTTTGATCCTCTGTTAATTCCTTTTTGGGATTAGGGTTACCTGCAAGTCTTTCTAAATGAGCCTTACATTCTTCAATAGTGGAACGATCGTAGTCATCGTAATAGTATTGTTTATCTTTTAGATATTTTGTCACAGCTAGTTAGACAGAGTAAAGGCACTTTTGGAATCCAAGGAATGTGTCTCTTATTCTCTCAACACCGCCAAGTATTTTCACTGCATCTGCGATTGCTTGGTATTTGAGATTTAGTAACACAGGTAACTTCTCTTCATCAAGCTCTTCAAATCCATTTTCAACATACTTTGAAAGTACAAATTCCAAAAATTCCTTTTGGTCTATATCCAAATTCTTAAAAGCAACAGGTTTACTATTATTTGCTCTTTCCAATCTCTCCAATGGTTCAATTGCAAATGATATGTAGGAAAGCACATCAAATAAATCGCTGTTTTCTGCGTCCACTAATTTCTGTAGAGAAGTAAGCTCGTCCACACCGTAACCGTTTTCAGCTAACTTATTTAGAAACGCTTTTCTTGTATCAGGACTGGACCATATTTTTCTTAACTCCCGCTCGTCTTTAAAAAAGTCCGGTAATTTACCATAGATGCTCTTTATGAATTCCTCGGATGAGATAGGCTTTCCGTCAGAACTCCAAAATGAAGTTGAAACCATGTGTTGGATTTTTCTTTCCTTACCATCTCTAAGTTTTATTCTAACCATTTTTTTCGGTTCTTTAGGTTCCGTTGGAGTAGGTTCATAGATAATATCTGTAGGACCATCATGCACTTTAGGTGTTTTATTTTCAGGTGGAATATACTCATCAATAGGTTCCCCATCCCACTCTGTATCAGAAAACTTTTGAGAGGCATCAACAAAATCAACTATAGTGAAGTACTCTTTACCCTCAAATAACCTCGTACCACGCCCTACAATCTGTTTAAACTCAATCATTGAGTTGATAGGTCTCATAAGGACTATGTTTCGTATATTTCTAGCATCAACGCCAGTGGATAGTTTCTGTGAAGTAGTAAGTATTGTTGGTATAGTTTTTTCGTTGTCCTGGAATTCCCTAAGATACTGTTCACCTCTCAAACCGTCATTTGCTGTTACACGAACACAATAGTTAGGATCTTTACTATCTTTCATCTGGTTGATTAGATCTCTGATTGCAAGTGCGTGAGCCTGGGAAGCACAAAATACAATTGTTTTATCTTTCTGGTCTATTTCGTCTAACAAGACAGCGACTCTCTTTTTTTCACGCTCCATTATTTCAATAATTCTGTTGAAATCAGATTCTACATATACTTTTCCTTGCTCAACTTCACCCTCAACAACATCATCGTCAGCCGTATAAACATAATCATCCATGGTAGTCTTTACCCTTTTTACTTTAAATGGGGTTAAAAAACCATCCTGAATTCCCTCTTTAAGTGAGTAGGTGTATACAGTTTCTCCGAAATATCTGTAAGTATCCACATTATCTTTCCTCTTTGGAGTTGCCGTTAAGCCTAACTGAACTGCGGGAGAAAAGTATTCCATAATATCTCGCCAGTTACTCTCATCATTTGCACCACCACGGTGACATTCATCAATAATAATAAAGTCAAAGAAATCCTTGGGATAGTCACCATAGTACGGGGTGTTATTAGGACCACTCATAAATGTTTGGAAAATAGTGAAAAACACACTCCCATTTGTCGGTACTGTGCCCTTTTTTCTAATATCTAAAGGTGATATACGAATTAAGGCGTCTTCTTGGAATGCAGAAAAAGCGTTATATGCCTGGTCAGCTAATATGTTTCTATCTGCTAGGAATAGGATTCTTGGTTGTCTTGCACCATCTCTTTTTAAATTCCATCGTGTTTTAAATAACTTCCAAGCTATTTGAAAAGCGATAAAAGTTTTACCAGTACCAGTAGCTAATGTTAAAAGAATTCTCTGTTTGTTCTCAGCGATTGAATCCATTGTTCTATTAACTGCAATTTCCTGGTAATAGCGAAGACTTTTAGTACCGTTAACATTTTCAAAGGGAACGCCGTTGAACTTTTCTTTCCAATCATTCTGATCAGAAAATGTTGCATTCCATAGTTCTTCCGGAGTCGGATACTTATCTATATACTCCTCCTTACCCGTTTTCATACATACTTGATAGATTCTTTTACCGTTAGTGGAATAGGTGTAATCAATACAAAGTTTATGTGCGTATATTTTAGCTTGGGTAACACCCTCAGTTGGAGGTAAATCTAACTGTTTTGCCTCAATTACGGCAAGTTTTATATTTTTATATTGCAGTATGTAGTCTGCAATTTCCGGCTTTGCTCTTGTGCCACCAACCTGAATTCTACCATCTGTAAACCTGTATTCTCTTAGTATCCTGGAGTCTTCTACTACTCCCCAGCCACTTTCAACAAGTTTTGGATCAATGTATTCGGCTCTTGTTTCGGCTTCATTCATATATTTATTATAGCTCTCCAATAAAGGCTTTATTAAGTACTGATTTTTTAAGTTCTTCTAAATGTTGTATCTTTTGTTGATAAATCCTCTCTAGACTTTGTTTTTGTTCTAAAAACCCCTTTAATCTTAAAACAGTGGTATTTTGTTCTTGCTTTGACTTAGGAAAAGAAATTACGACCTCTTTTATTTCTTGTAAATGAAGATTCGGTACTCCCGAACCTTTTAGTCTTTTATTAAATTGCTTTTTTGCAAAGGGAGAATTTACAAAATACAAAAGATATTCTGGAGTTATATCATTTGTAACTCTTAGTAGGGCAAGACTTACGTATATATCAAAGCTAACATCTCTATCTACAAGAGCTCCTACACCTGTAGTGCCGTTTTTGGCTAGTAATATATCTCCGATCCTTGGTGAAACTCGTTTGTGCATTTCGGTATGTTGCTTTTCATCAATATATTTAACATTATCCCAATTTACTTTGCCACTGGTTACGTTTCTAGATGAGAGAAAAATATAACCGTTCTCATAATAACTCGGGGTCTGATGTGTCCCGTCTGTAATTTTTTCACACACTTCTTTTAATCTCTTAGTTTCCCAATTGTCACCGGTATGCTCAAATACAGTTTGTGAGTAATTGCGGTAAAGTTCTTTTATGTTTTCTAAATTTATTTCTGCGATTCTTTTTTCCTTGTCAGCATTTTCAAAAATCTCTCCAACTTTTGTAACAATTCTCAGTTGTTCTGCTCTATCTGGTAAAGGAATTTCTACAGTAGATAATTTAGTACCAGAAAGTTCTTTAAAAGTAGTGCCACTACCCAACTCATTCAACAACCCTACTGAATTTTTCAAAAAGTAATAAAGATAAAAAGTATCAAGCTCCTTATGTGGAACCAGCCCTTTGCATCCTTGATTTGTAGCAATTTCTTTGGTGTTGATCGCAAGATGACCTATTGGTGCCCGTGAAGATAATATAACGGAATTTACTGGTAATAATTTGGCGGAAGAATTCTTTAGACCCTCCATAGTTATTTTTCTTGCAGTATCATCCACAAAGATTTGCTCTGATTTTCCCATGTCCTTGGGTGTAATCCATAAAAGTGGATCTCCCCAATATCGTTTTACTGCAGTGTCTGGTGTACCGCCATTTACTATTGTACATACATCGGAAAGCTTTTTTATTTCCCAATTACTTTTCATTGATTCTTTCGTATAGTATATTCAAAATTTCATTACTCTGTTTATCAAGATCTCTAATAGAATTGATTATGTCCAGAGGTTCCCGCAAGGCTACAGCTTCCTCAACATTAGGATTTTTTACAGACAGATCAAAGGTTTTTTGGTTAATATCCTTAATATCTATTGACCAAGAGTTCTTAGTAGCAGCTTTTGTCTTTTGTAACTCTACAAAATCATTTAGATCTTTTTCATTTAAAGAATTAGTTTTCCCTAGGTTTCTATCCAAATTTAATTGATAAAACCATATTTTTTTAGTAGAAACACCTTTATCAAAAAATAGAATTACCGTTTTAACGCCAGCTCCGGTAAATACACCACCAGGTAAATCAAGAACTGTATGGAGGTTGCATGTCTCAAGTAAGTGTTTCCTTAATGATACAGACGCATTGTCGGTGTTTGAAAGAAATGTATTCTTAATAACTAAACCCGCCTTACCACCGGCTTTAAGAATTTTTATAAAATGCTGTAAAAATAGATAGGCTGTTTCACCTGTTTTAATAGGAAAGTTTTGTTGAATTTCTTTTCTAATACCAGCACCAAAAGGTGGGTTTGTAAGAACAATGTCGTAACGATCCTTTTCCTGGATGTCAGAGATATTTTGAGCTAGAGTATTTGTATGAATAATGTTTGGAGCTTCAATTCCATGCAGAATCATGTTCATTACACCAATAATGTATGCGAGAGATTTAATTTCCTTACCATAAAACGTTTTCTTTTGAAGCGTTTCCCAATCTTTAGGTGAAAGTTTTTCTTTTTCTTGTGTAAGATAATTAAAGGATTCTACTAGAAATCCAGCTGATCCTAAGGCACCGTCGTAAATTGTTTGCCCTATTTTTGGATCTACAACCTTAATTACTGTGCGAATTAAAGCTCTTGGCGTGTAATACTCCCCACCATTTCTACCAGCATTACCCATATTCTGCAGTTTGCTTTCATACAAATGGGAAAGCTCGTGCTTTTCTGCGTCAGTTCTAAACTCTAAACTATCCACAATATCCAAAATACTTCGTAGTGTGTAACCGGTTTGGATTTTGTTTTTCAACTCGCTAAAGATTTCTCCTACCTTATACTCAATTGTGTCAGCGTTTTCTGCGGAGTATTTAAATTTTTTAAGATATGGAAACAGCTCGCCATCTACGAAATCTTTTAGATCGTCACCCGATAGGGCTTTGTTATGATTTATCGTACCGTCTGGGTTTCTAGGACATGCCCATGTGTCCCAACGATACTTCGGATCAAGAATATGTTGATAGTTTCTATTTGCTAACTTCGCCTCAGTATCTTTATCTTTTTCGAGGTCATTCAAGTATTTAAGAAACAGAATCCAGGAAGTCTGTTCTATGTAATCCAGTTCCGTTGCAGAACCGGCATCTCTATGCAGTGCATCATCTATATTTTTTAAAGCTTGTTCAAACATATTTATATACCTTTATAAGTCTATTTTAACTGATTTCCATGCATTTGGGGATGCTCAGTTTACAATAAAGGCTCTTGTTACAAGGACACACTTAGTAAACTCGTGTCAATGCTAGTATAATATCCTTGTAGCATCAAGTTAAAGTCAGGAAAAAATGGGAATTTTTACGAAAGAAAATTATTTAGATAATTCGGAAATTAGAAGTATCCTTTTAGAAAAGGGGGTCTCAGAAAGCCTCAGTAATGAGATACTTAGAGCTTTTTGGTTTAAGGATGTGTATAACAGCCTTATATCCTACAAACCATATCTAGATATATTTATTGAATACCTTGAACAAACAAATTATTTAGAATTTAAGCTACCCGTTTTTTATACCTATTTGTTTCAAAAACTGTATGGAAATAACTTCAAAGAGTTGATACCACTTGCCTTTATATATGAATTGATCCATGCCAATCAGATAGAAGAAAGCATATTTGACAGTATATTACTAAATAAAAAATATCCCTTCACGAAAGCATATTTGACGGATAAAGGGTTAATGGAAATTTTAACCGATGACAAAACTAAAAAGAAATATGTGGGTTGGAAACATCACCGACTTTCTGAGTTCTTAGTAGCCGAAAAGTTATTAGGTTCTTCAAGCATTATAGAAGATTATGAGAAATATGCTGTTTTCAAGCAAAAAGGTATTCCGATGCTTAAACAATCCTGGTTTGGAGTATTATACTTCCTCTTCTTAAGCAACAAACGAAATACAATAACGAGTTGGTGTGTAGAATTTTTGCAGAAACATCAGAGGTCTCTTACTGAGGACTTGGCTGAATACCTTACAAATGTTCCTTTAGAGTCAGAGGAAACGAAACTGAAAGTATTCAAGTTAGTGTATAAAACCTATGGATCCAAAGGAATCTGGTTTCCCGTTTGGGCAAGAACCGGTTTAGGTAAAATTGCTACAAAAACAGCACTTACATCCTTGAAAAAAGATATTGAAGAACAAGACACGCCAGAAAAAACATACACTAATAGAGGCAATGTAATATCAATAATCGGAAATATACTGGAAGAGCAACCAGATTTACTTAGTAATGCAGAAAAGACTTTCTGGAAAACAAGAATGGTTGAGTATGCAAAATCCCAAGATGGTAATGGAGTTTTACAGCGACACTGTTTATCAGCATTAACCTTTTATAAGGATGCAGTTCTGGTTGAAGAGCTTTCCGTAAATTTTATAAATAAGGACTCCTTAGTTAGAGAAGCCTTTATTCAATTTTGTTATGATTCAGCACCAAATAGTTTTAAAACGATAGATTACCTCATAGAAGCCATAAAACAAGGTATGGATATTTATGCCCGTCATGGACTTTATGAAATCACATCCCCTGAAGCGATCAAGTATTTATTAGAAAAATCCTCAAAGGATACAAATTTTTTAAAGCGGTTAATTGACAAAGAATCAATCTTCAATGGGGAGGATGAAAAAGGTGACCAACGACTCATTGAAAACATAAAAAAAACGTTACAAACAGATGCTACCCCCACTCTTACATTACTTAAGCAGGTAGTATTTGCTATTGCAAAGCTAAGAAATGTTTACCATATTGAAAAATCGTACTTAATAGAATCAATAACACTGATGATTGCCGAAGCAGACCCTGACTTTTGGAAAGAACTTATTAAGGCAGCAAAAAATAATATGGGAAAGGATGAGAATGTTTGGGCGGTTTGGGACACATATGAGGAAATTTTAGTTTGGTTAGTGAGTGAAAATAACTTGAAAGGTATACATGATGAGATATTAAAACTGCCTAAGGATGGGCAACATGTGTTTGAAATGATTCTAAGGAACTATAGATGGAGGGTCAACGATATTTCTCTATATGAAAAAGCCATAAAGGACTCTCTTCTGGAGCCTGCAAAGGTTGTTCCACAAGTTACTAATAGTCCTTTTGAGAGCAACAAAACTAAAAAATATGAGGAATTTAAGAGGTTACTTGAACCAGGTCAAGGAAAATATCAACCTGAAGTATTTGATTATTATCTAAGGAACGAGTCCGACCTTAAAGATGTAATTCAGCCTGAAGACACAGAAAGGTTAATGAAACTCGCAATTGAAAGTAACCTTGACCTGATTGATCCTAAAAAATTCAAAGTTAAATATCAAAATACGGAAAGTAAATCCGGACCATACACAATAAGTTCGGTCCATTTCTATTTTGGTGCAATTATGAGGTTAGGATTGAAGTTGTTTCCAGAAAAATTACCAGAATATCGCCAAAAATTTATAGACTTTTTAGTTTTTGCGTTCACTGAGGATCTCATGACGATTTTAGAAATTGTAACGGATATAAAAGAAAGTGAACTAACTTTTGTTTATGGTGTGTACTCCGATAAAGACAATGATGCCAGATATTTAATTCCAGGGAGTTTTACCCATTTTATTTCTCTGGAAAATGAAAAAGGCAACTACCTACAAGGTGCAATTCCAATACTAAAATCCTTTGTAGAGGATAAGGACATTGAGGAGTACAGCAAAAGACAGGCATTAGAAAATTTAAGTGAATTGGACAGAGCAATTAAAGTTGTTGGTAAAGGATACTTTCAAGATGTTTTTAAAAATATGGAATTTCCATTTGCTAAAGATATTGCGAACACCAGCCTTATTAAAATCTACAACGATCCACAGGCTATTAAATGGCGTTTTCAAAAATTGAGAAATAAAGTTGTTGAAGCTAAAGCATATATAGCCCCAGAGCCACTTATTGCTCATGAAGTATCGGATTTTGAAGAAGAGTTAACCGAAACAGCTCTTGCAAACCCTCTATATGATTTAAGTCCCGAATACTATAAGAGGTTTCAGGATCTTCTTGATTTTGCCATAGGCAGTGATAATTCGGGAAATTTAAATTATATAACTTATGTTTGGAGAATTTATACAAAGTATGTGGAACGGGTATCTTCAGAATATGATTTTAATTATTACTTTTCCGCAGAGAGACATATTAAAAGACTTATTAAAAAAAATCCAAAACTTAAATGGTTTTGGTACGAATTTGAGCGTGTGTATGTGAGACTATCAGACAAGTTCGGTGCCTTAACTATAGAAAAGGCGGTACAAAATGAGTAAAGAGGTAATATATCTTACTCAAAGTAATCTGGAAGACTCAAAGACCTTGCAAAGTCTCATAGGGAGAAATGGGTGGATGGCGGAAGAGTATTCAAACTCAGAACAATTTCCAAGATTTTTTAAATTTCTAAATTATATTAAGGTTTGTGATCAGAAAATATACCTACCTGACTATTTCAAACATTTGGAGACTTTTGGAATTTCACATAACTTTTTTACTAAAGACTATTTCCTTGCAGATGGCGGAATACTTTATCTTACACTTTATCAAAGTAATAATCCCGATCTCTCCAATATCTTACATGAAAAACTACATGCAGGTTGCTCCACTGATTTCAATTTTTTAGAGGACACGACATTATGCAATGGACTTACAATAGACGGTAGTAAAGAACAGATTCAAGCTAATTATAATTACCTGTTTTTCTTGGTGGATCTTGGGATAGTAGACCCTCCAACCGGATGGGTAGAAAACAAATTACTTGGAAGATACCAAATCAGATTAACTGATTTTGGAACAGTAGTCTTTAGGGGAGTAAAATTATTACAACATATGTCAGAAAGTCTTGATGAGACAAAGGTTTCTGATAGTGTAACTTTGGTTCAGGTCAAAATTGATAAACAGGTAGTAGCACAGAATTATATTGATTTAAGTACTAATGTTCCAGGTAATGGAAATAAAGTACAAGGAGGATTAGATAATGAAAATAACAGATAGTAACTTCTCTACAAATGTAACTGGTGACGGTAACTCTGTACAAGGTGGTTATAAAAATAAACTAAATATAAAAACTTCTTCAACTGAGAATAATAATAGGTTGCTAATAGCTTTGTTCTCCATAGGAGCAATACTATGGCTGGTATTTTCAATATCCTTAGTGTGTTTAGCATTGTGGAGACCCGAGCTGATAGTTAAAGGCAGCATTTTATATGATTATACCTACGCGTGTATAAGGCTGATTGAGTTTCTTTTAGGTAAATCTATTAGCTAACTTGTTCTTTCTTGGTTCTGGAACAAAGATTTGCTGAGAGAGATGTAACATAGCTTTTTTTCATTAGGTGTACTAAGAAAGATTTAGGAATCTTTGAATATCCGTAGTAACAACCTGCAAGCGATCCTGCAACAGCTCCCTGCGTATCCGCATCGCCACCTAAGAAAATAGCCTTTGTTATGCAATCTTTGTAGTTATCCGTTTTTACGAAGCAATAGAGTGAAATAATGAAAGTATTTAACGAATATCCGGATGTACTAAGTGAATGCTCGTCCACGGTACTAAAGTCCATCTGTAAGACTTCCTGGAGCTTTGCATGGCAATTCTGATAAGTGGATAGGAACCTTTCAATAAATGTTTCTTTAGCATATCCATACAAGGAATAACTAATGAAAAGGTTATGTGCGATACAGCACCAAACAGCGATCTCATTGGTATGTGTAATTATTGTGGAGGCAATTGTCTTTTCCACCAACTCTTTTTCATCTTTGTAGTATCTTAATCCAATCGGAGAGCATTTCATCAAGGCACCGTTTCCACCTTGTTTCTCGTTATTCTTCATCTCTGTTGGAAGATTATCCGGATCTGCAGTAAGTAATTGCCTTAGAGTGTTTTGACCCACACCATATGCGTTGTCGTTAAACGGCGTTGCGTAGCCCTCCATTAGCCACTTCTTATATCGCAGAAATTGATCCTTAACATCAAACCCATTTTCAATAAGTGATTCCGCTAAACAAATTGTTAAAGCGGTATCATCTGTGTAAAAACCTGCCGGATAGCTGGAATTGCCCCTAGTGCATGCTCTAGGCTCTAACCCATTTGGATAGAAGTTCTTAACCTGGGATGCCTTACAAAACTCTATAGGCAAGCCTAAGTAGTCGCCTACAGCTAAGCCGATCAAGCAGCCTTTAAATCTATCTAACAATGTATTGGTCATTTTAGGATAGTTTGGTTGTCTTTATGTAAAACCGTTTTCTTTTTTCCAAATACTTTACTTAATAAATAAATCACTCCTCCAACAATGCACATGAATCCAAATATAAAAGATGCTGATGGATAAAGATCATTTAAAACTTTACCAACACCAATCATTACACTCCCGATTATTAACTGTTTATATAGGGCTGCATCTTTTCCCGTAGGAAATACTTTCATAATAATTACCTCCTTAATATCACTTAAGAATTAAGTAAATCGTGCCAATTCAATACATACGAGTCTGTTAAAAATTCTTCGTCACTAAGTGACTCCAGTATTTCCTGCACTTTTAATGACTTTTCGGCTTGGCTTCTTGATGTGTACGATACTGCGGGTAGTCTCGGGTCAAAAGTACAATTCACCATAAGTGTGACTATTTCTTTGTCTTTCTGCTCCTCTGGTTTATCACTTTTACTTATGAAATCTATTCTTGCTTGATATTGCTTGGTGACTTTTTCTTCAATGGAAGTGTCCTCTGGGTTATTACTCATAGTTAGAATTGTTTAAAGCAATTGTCCCTATAATTTTGTTTGTAATAAGTTTGTTTTTCGGCTCTTTCCAGGCATTTACCCAACTCATTACTATTATGAATGGGTCTTACGACAAAGTAATAGAAAACGGATAAGGCACTAACTGCTATCCCTATTATTATTCCGTTTCGCAAGTTTTTATCCATAATCATATCTATACTACCAGTAAGTCGACCGCTGGTAAAGATTGCCTGAAACTATATGTGTGGTTAAAGTTACAAGTCAGTCTAAAAAAATAGGCGAAAAAATTAGGAAGTATAGGGAAGAAAAAAGTATAACCCAAGAAGATTTAGCTCTAAGTGCAGGATTAAATAGAGCTTACATTGGGTATATTGAACGAGGAGAACGCAATCCCTCAACAGAAACTATTGCAAAGATAGCCAAAGCACTAAAAGTCCAAATGCACGAACTTTTCATTTAAAACCCTCCTGTTACATTTTAAGTTGCAAGGTGTAAAACTATCCTATTTAATTAAACTATGGCAGGTAGACCTAAGAAAATGACAATTCAAACTCTCGGAAAATTAAAGGAGGCATTCCTCTGGGGGTGCAGTGATGCAGAAGCTTGTGTTTACGCGGGAATTCATCCTGATACACTGTATGAATTCCAAAAGAAAAGCCCTGGATATTCCGAGCAAAAAGAGAGTTATAAAAGCTACCCGTTTTTAGTAGCAAGAAAATCTATAGTAATGGCACTTAAGAATGATCCACATCTGGCACTGAAGTATTTAGAAAGAAAAAAGAACGACGAGTTCTCATTGAAACATACCGTTAATCAAAATATATCTACAGAAAGAATTGAGGGATTCAACTATATCGTCCCTGACGAGCAGGTACCAGAATTCACAGCACATTACCCCGATGCTACAGTAATAAAGAGAAGCGATTACACCAACTCATAATCAAAAATTAAAAGATAAATAAGTAGATTACTTGACAAAGGATAAAAAACTTTTATAAGCTGAGTATAGAGTTTAACTGACACAAGGTTTTACCCGTTAAAGCTAACCTCGCCACAAGCGAGACTGCGACCTGAGGGTGATACGAAATTATGATTTCATATCACTTTTGGGTCTTTTTTATTCTAGAAAGGTTTTCTATGAATAAGCAGTTCGCTAAAACAAAATTAGTTCGTATAGATTCCAAGTTACATAAACTTCTAAAAGTAAAAGCAGCAAAAGAGTGTAAGTCTGTAAAAATTTGTCTGGAAGAATGCTTTAAGGAATACTCAAATCCTCAAAAGCCTCCTGTCGGTAATAAGGAGGCTTCTATATGAATTTATTATCTACAGCAAAGATATATAAAAATTCGTACGGATTATCTGTTATGCCCGTAATCCTTAGTTACAAACTAGATAAAAACGGTGAGTATGAAACAAAGATAATAGGAGGAAAGGAAGTCAGGAAAGTTGATAAAAAACCAGCTATCTCCACTTGGAGAGAACTGCAAAACAAATTGCCAACAGATAGTGAACTGGAGACAGGTTTCTCAAACCCAAGTGTAAATGCAATTGGTTTGATTACCGGAAAAATATCTGGGGTTACGGTTTTAGATTGGGATGAGACTGATTCCCCCTACAAGTCGCCCGTTATGGTAAAAACTATCACGGGTGGTTATCACAGTTATTACGCCTATGCAGAAGGTGTCCGCAACACAGTTAAGGTTGGCGGTAAAACCCTAGATGTTCGCGGAGATGGTGGTTTTGTCGTAATACCTCCGTCAGCTTTTGATGGACTATCATACGAGTGGCTTATAAACGGAGATCCAAAAGAATTGTTAAGAAATCTTCCTTGTTTTCCCAATCTTGAAACAGACCATACTGAGAATTATACGACAGGCACCGATGTACCACCTTTTGATATTGCAGATGCTCTAGGAGCAAAAGAGGGAACCAGAAACGATACACTCCACAGGGTTTCCTGCTCACTATTATCCAGAAATTACGATTTAATAAGTGCCAAATTGGTAATTGTAAGTATAAATCAAACTTTTATACCTCCCTTGGACGATACAGAGGTAGACGCTATTTTCAATTCTGCAAAAGAATTTATTCTTAAGGAAAAAACACTCAATAACGAAACAATGTGCAATGTACCCTGGCCATCACCTATTGCTGAGGAGGCTTTTATTGGTCTTGCTGGAGATTTTGTAAAAACTGTAGGACCTCAAACAGAGGCAGATAGTTCTGCACTACTCTTTAATTTTTTGTGTGCCTTTGGTTCTGTTATAGGACCAAAACCTCATATAAAAATAGGAGCGATCTATCACCCAATGAGACTTTTTTGTGTGCTGGTTGGAAAAACAGCAAAAGGTAGAAAAGGAGATAGTTGGGGTTATCCAAAGAAGATTTTTAGCGAGATAGATCTACTTTGGAGTTACAGAATATCCTCAGGACTAGTTTCTGGCGAAGGCTTGATTTGGAATGTACGAGATGCGGTTACAAAATCCGAACCAATACAAAAGGGAAAAAGAGGTCCCATAGAGGGTTACCAGGATGTCATTAGTGACGAGGGAGTAAAAGATAAAAGACTTTTCGTTATGGAAACTGAATTTGCATCGGTATTAAAGGTTTCAGCAAGAAAAGATAATACATTATCCGCAATAATCAGGGATGCGTGGGATACAGGTAACTTATGCACGCTCTCCAAGAACTTCCCCGCTAGAGCTACCGGAGCACACATTACTATTATGGGGCACATAACTAGAGAGGAATTGCGAAAATTATTGAACGAAACAGAAACGTTTAACGGCTTTGGTAATAGATTTCTTTGGGTCTGTGTTAGCAGATCCAGTTACCTAGCATTCGGTGGATATATACCTGACATAGAAATTAAAAGACTAACGCTAAAGATTAAAGACGCAGTTAATTTTTCTAGTACTGTGGATGAAATTCAATGGAGTGAAGAAGCTAAACCTTTGTGGAAAAGCATATATCCAGAACTCTCAGAGGGTAAACCAGGCATGTTGGGTGCCATGACTTCACGAGCTGAGTCATATGTAACAAGAGTTGCAGGTATTTACGCTCTCCTGGATAAATCTAAATTCATACAACCTGCTCACCTATTGGCAGCACTCGCTGTTTGGGACTATGCAGAAAACTCTGCCAAATATATCTTCCAAACAAAAGCATTAGATTCACTAACAACACGCGTCTTGAGTGCTTTAAAAGGCAATCCCAATGGAATGACTAAAACAGAGATACATAGAGCTTTAAACAATAATTCCGACAAGGAAATAATTAACGCAGCTTTGACAACACTAAAGGAACTAGGTTTAGCAAGGATGGACAGTAACAACGGCATAGAGCGATGGTTTGCTGTAGAAAGGCAGTTGAATTCGTAAATTCGTAGAATTCGTACCTTATATGACTACATATTTAGAAAAACTCAAGATTTTCATAAAGAAAAATCAAATAGACATAGAACCAATACCTTACACAAAAGTGAACGAAAAGAACGAATTTTACGAATTAGGCTATGAGACTTACAAGGAAATTCCAACAGCATGTCCAAAATGTAGCGGACATGATTTTTGGCAACGACTGGAGGGTGACTTTGCATGCTCAATATGTCTACCACCATTACAAGATCTAATTTTAGGAGTACAAAACAATGCTAAATAAGCGACAAACAAAAACTCCAACAAAGGACAGATCAAAGCCACTAAAGAATAAAAAGGTATTTTATTCAGAAGAAAATGCACTGGATATGCTGGCAGATATTGCTTTA
>JBAQUF010000045.1:0-12426 GCA_049297375.1 Patescibacteria group bacterium | reverse complement strand
TTTGAAAGTAGTGTGAAAAGCTTACTGTAAGGAGTTTTAAAGTTTAAGTTCATTATTCTTAGTTTTCTAATCAAAATAAATGCAAAGAAAAGGTAAAGGACCATCACTAGAAACACAAAAATCTGAACAGCATGAGAACTTACTTCTATTATTTGTTGAATTGAGTATTGACTAATGTCCATGATGCCCCCTATGTTCTGAAATTAAATCTGATATTGCATCTCTAACAAATGAAGGGTTGTCTATAGTATCAAACTCAAACTCTTCTCTTTCAGCAGCTGTTTGAATGTATATTGACCCAATGTTTAATATTTGCTCCCATCCTTTATTTATCTTTGATGTTACATCTTGAATATTATTAAGAGTAGTTTCTGATATGTTTGTACAAGCGCAATCAATATCCACTACCTTTTTATTAGTTACTAAAAGAACTTCAAAATACCAATTTAAGAAATTTTGAAAGGTGATACCAATAGAGAACAAGTACCAAAAAGCAGTTAAGCAACGAATGAAGCTATCACTAAACACAGCATACCCATTGTATTCCAAGCTCGATAGCTTAGGTATTAAAAATACAGGTATTATTAAAAGTAAAATAAAAGCAAATACCCATTTATAGATAGCTATTAAACTTTTTCTGACAATAAGTATTATATGCTCGTTATTATCTCTTCCTTGATAAGAGGTATTTGGTGGGTTTTTAATAAATGACCTAAGTATTTCTGGTGTACTCATTAGAGTTATTATACCATCAACCAAGTTCCTTTTTGATTGGTAGGTTAACAATAAGCAGGGGATTTAGTCTCTTAGTTCTATATCATAAAGTCTACTTCTTACAGATATGTAACCAGGAGCTCTTAAGTTATATACAGTTTTAAACGTTGTCCCATCAATAGATACCTCACCGTTGTTTGTTTGAAAATGAACCTTAGAAGTGTACCCAGAGTTGCTTACATCAACCCATACCTTTGATACGCTAGTGTATTTATCCCCATACTTATCTGCTTTTGATGCCATCTCATCAAGAGAGTAAGGATCTCCCCCCCAACAACTTTCTGTTCTTGGAGTAATGTGGCTTTTTTCACCTGATGACCCTTTTGTGTAAACCACCCAGGAATTTATTATATCTGCCATTTCTTCCTCTGTAAGCCATGGATGAGGGTGTCCGCATGTTGATGAATCACTGTAACTTTTGGTGTACCATGCTTTGTAAAACCACGGTGAGCCTGCCTTTTTTTCATAGGCATCTCCTGGCCATTTTCCATCTAAATCCCACCCTCCCTGGTTAACATAACCTCCTGTTGTTGATGAGTACCACCCATAGCCTGATTTTCCTGTATCCCCGCCTATTATTTCACTTTCAGTATCATTTACAGCAGATTTCCAATCACCAGGGGGGTTATCCGACTTGCTCTTTGAAAATACTTGGCAGCTTTGAGTAGTACATATACACCCACCACCCTTTGTTCTTCTATACGCATAAGATCTAGCAGCCACTGCTTGAGCCTTTAGTGCTTCTTCGTCCCAAGTGCTTGGCATTTCAGCTATACCATAAAGATATTTTTGAAAACTCATGTTTCCATACCCTTCTACACATATTTTCTCTGGAAAATCATCTTTTTCTTTTACACTTTCATCGTAATAAAACTTAATAATATCTTTATAGCTCTTCCCATCCTCAGCCCTGCCTTTTGCTCCATACTGACTCATTCCGTTATAGTGGGTGTAGGCTCCATAAGAAAATACAGCAAAAGCATTATCAAATGGAGGAGATGGTGTTTTGGATGATGGTGATTCGTAATCTCCAACAGACCCGCTCTCATCACCATATTTTAATGTAAGAATTTTATCTTGAAGTGCTTCTAGTTCCTCTTCGTATTCTGTCTTTTCTTCCTCTAGCTTACTTGCTTGACTTTGAGCACTAGCTTTTCTTGCATCTAAATCTTTCTTAAGTGATATTAAGTTATTTTGTGCAGTCTCTAAGTCTTTCTTGATCTCTTCTGATTCTTCCTTGTTTTTCTCATAATCTCTAATTTCAGAATTTAGCGCTCCTATTATATTTAATGTATCTCCGCTTGTTGCTTTATTAAATGCATATATAAATGTAGCTAGCTGGAATCCATTTAAATCAACGTCTTCATTCTTGGAAAAGAAGAGTTCAAGATCGTTTATAACGTTTTTCTTAGAGTAGTTTCTAAGTAAATTATTTCTAAATGTTATCTTTTCTGATAGTTTTTTGTTTCTATCTTCTAAAGCAATGTTTATTTGATTAAGTTGTTCCTTTATATCGTCAATGTCTGACTGAATAGTATCTAACTGCGATTGTGTTACATCTAGTTGAGAGGATAGCTGGTTGATTGAATTTAATGTGTTATTTAGTTTTGATTTTGTACTATCCAGTTTGGCTTGTGTTTCTTCTTTTAATTCTTCATAGCATTCTGCTTGATCATCTTTATCTGATATGTTTTTGCATTTATCTTCTGCATATGTATTTTTAGTTTTAAGAAAGAAAGATAAAACTATTGTTATTAGTAGTGTTGTTATGAGAAGTGTGTTTCTTCTTATCTTTTTCTTAGATGGGCAAGAGATCATATATGAGAATTATATCAGTTAAATATATATGTATTTCTTAAGTACTACTATGTTAGTATTTAGTTATGAGTTTAAAAAACTTTAAGATATTTACTTTTTTTGTTGTTTTTGGAGCCATATATGTACTGTTGCCACATTACTCTTTTGCTGCTAAGTGTGATGCTTATACGGCTGAGCCTGTGGGGACTTGTGAAGTTTGTGATCAGCCTGGGTATAGGTGTGCAAGGAAAGGTTCCGTTTACAGTTGCGTTCTGGATGAAAGTTGTGGGGAGGAGACAACCTGTATACCAAAGGGTGGTTACTGTGGCTTGAGTGGAGACTGTTGTGTTGGTTACATTTGCGAAAGCTCCACATGTCAGAGTTGTCATATAGCAGGGACTTCGTGCAGTAGCAGCAGCGAATGTTGCGACCCTGCTATTTGTAGTAATGGAACATGCAAAATCGATCTATTTGGAACGGAGTGTTCCACATATGGAGAACCTTGTGATTCTGAAACCCCGTGTTGCTCAACTCTTACATGTAATATAAATACTTGCGGACCTGCTTTAGATGATACGTACAAAGGCCCAAAGATAACTAACTGGCAGGATTTAATCACGCCAGTTGCCAAAGTACTGTACTATGGCGCTTTGTTTCTTGGTTTTTGTTATATCGTAATTTCTGGTTATTTGTTAATGACAAGCGAAGGCGATCCTAAGAAGACTCAAGATGCTCAAGGACAGCTTACTGCTGCCATTATTGGTATCATTTTTATTTTATTGTCAGCTGCAATACTGAGAGTTATAATTAACTCACTTATTGGAGGAAACATTAGTATTTAAGGTTTATCTAAATTAAGGAGGTGTAATAGAATGCTTAATTCTTTATCTTTGTTTGTTACAAACGTTTACGCTGAAGTAAGTACTGAACCTATAAACCCTTTAGGAGATGATGTAACTAATTTGCAGGAGTTGTTTACTTGGATTACGAATTTAATTATAATTGTTGGTTTAGGAGTAGCAGTGGTATTTCTCGCCCTGGGCTTTATTAAATTTATTACATCTCAAGGTGATAAAGTTGCCACAGAACAGGCACAGAAATCGGTAACTTACGCAATACTCGGTGGAGTCGGAGTGTTTCTTGTCTACCTTGTAAAGGCTTTAGTACTTAATATCCTTGGTGCAGAGGATCCATTAGAAGGTAATTAGTTTACTGCGTGTATTTGTTAATAATTAAATAATATGTTTGTACCGTTGGAACAGGCAATAGAGGGCTTCGCGTCTGGTGATAAGGTAGCAGGTAAGTTAACAACTGTTCAGTCTATGGTGATGGTGGTTGCCAATACTGCTATTATCATAGCAATGGGTGTAACCATCGTTACCTTGGCCTATGCCTTTATACAATTTATTACTAGCTCTGGTGATGAAAAGCTTTTGGATAAAGCTCAAAAATCTGTTATGTGGTCTGTTATAGGTTTTGTTGTTGCTTTTATTGCATTTGCATTAAAAAACATTCTTATGAGGACTATTGGAGTGCAGGGTATTTAATAAGTTATGGACAAAAGGAATAAATTAAATTTAATTGTTTCATCTAACGGGAAGTTTTCTTTGCCCTGTGCTTTGTGGACGATATTTTTTGTTAGTAATTTATTTATTACCAAGT
Organism: Patescibacteria group bacterium; assembly: GCA_049297375.1. Lineage (GTDB taxonomy): Bacteria > Patescibacteriota > WWE3 > UBA101185 > UBA10185 > JAAZNV01. Next base: position 8,193 of record JBAQUF010000045.1, on the reverse strand, counting down.
CTTTTGCTGCAGATTTAGATAATAACCCTTCTCTTGATCAGCTTAGTGGAATAGCTGGGAGGATATTTAATGCCCTTATTTACGCTTCTGGGGCAGTATTAGTTGCCATGGTAGCGTATGGAGTTATAAAAGCCTCCCTAGCTGCTGGAGATCCTAGAGGATTGGAAGGTGCCAAACAAACTTGGACATACGCAATATATGGATTTTTTATAATAATTTTGTTTTTTGCAATATTCTTGATAATAGCTAGAGTGTTGGGGATAAATAGCATAACCTCGCCAGGTTCTGTTTTAAACAATATTTTTGATGCAATAAACGATTTACTAAGTGTGCCAAATTCGTCCTATTATTAATTTATTTAACTCTAGGGTAAAGAATGTAGTAAGTATACTCTGAGAACTTTTCTCCAGTTAAAGTTCTGATATCTTCCACGGCCTTTGCAGTTAAAGAGTCTTTTAACTCTTGAGAACTAGTTTCAGGTACTTTTAATCTTATTCTAAATTTTTCCAATTCAAGATCCCAGACTATTGTGTAATCGCTGGTGTCTATTGGTGTTTTTGTATACCATGGATATTTTTCAAGTAAACTCTTTGTTGCTTCTGCATATTCATAATCTCTTGGAAGATCGTCTCCTGTGCCTATTTCCGATGGTGTGTCTTCTTCCTTTCGCTCACTTACTTTTTTATAATCACTTAAGTTTATACTTTCAGAATCTCTTTTAGATGTAAAAACTAAGAGAGTTATCACTAACAAACTTAAAATGATAAGTACTATTTTATTTTCTTTAAATATATGCATAGTCTATATTTATATTACCACTCCTTTGTTTTTATTCTTTATGACCGATACCTTCAATTGTTAAAGCACGGCTGCCTTCGCTGTAAACTTTAGTAGGTAACGTTCCATCTGGATTTGTTGTTATGGTGAGCGAAAGTACAATATTGTTGGATTCAACAGTAGTTATACTGTCAGAGGTTTTTGAATACACCATTGATACGTGGCCATCAAAGAATATTATATCCCCTGACTGGATTTCATCTATTGTTATTTCGTTTATAGGCGTAAATGTATATCCATCTGTGTCTGCAAAATGCTTTTTCATATTTCTTACAGATGTAACTACTGGGAAGCTAGAATCCACTGTTTCCTGATACGATTTAATAACCAACCATGTACACCAGAATAAGTTATATGGTCCTTCTTCTTCAGCTTTATCTATATCGAGTTCTATTCCATATTGCCTCCACCAATCATCAGACCATAGATTTGGGTAATCATTGCTATGATTATAATCACACCAAAATCCTCTTTCTAAGTTAGAGACTATTTCACGAGCCCTTTGAGCTATTGGGTTAGCATTTGGATCATAGGTGGGTGGGCTGTCCGTACCAAGATATTCACACTCTTTCACTTCTGGTAAAGCATCTCCTATTGAAAAAGTCCTAATGGTACTAGCGGAACCAGCTTCCGCGTAATCTTCAATTTCTGGGGTGTAAGCAGTTGCCTTGTTAGATATTGAGCTATTTTCATATTTGCTACCGGAAATAATAATAGATTTAAGTTCATAAACCCGAGTAGTTCCTTGTATAAAAGGATTTACATATGTTGTACCATAGTTTTGAACTTTCCATGACTCTCCCTCATTTCTTGCTAGAACCTCATCTATAAAAAATACAGAATCATTTAAAAGACTAATCTTTGGAGTTACACTTACTTTATAAGTTACTTTTATACCGCCTTCCAAAACATCATTATCTAAATGTCTAGGGTTGCTGAGAACTTCCCCTGTTTCTAATATTTCTACACTCACACTCTTTGTTATTCTAATGACTGGGTTTTCTCCTGCTGCATATAACGCTTGATCTTCCATTAATGTTGAATTTACTGTTCTGTCTACAGGTGAGGTTGAAGATCCGAGTAAAGAAGCTAAAAGTAAGACAAGTCCAGATATTAAGATAACAAATGGGGCACATACTAATGCACACCCCAATACAAACTTTTTAGCAGATTCCTCAACAACCCCAAATGCTTTATCTAAATCTCCTTTTGCTAAAGCACTAAAGAAGTCCGTTACCTTCTTTACAACTTCTTTAACTACAAACTGTACGGTCTTTTCTATAATTGGCGAAAGTGCTGCAAGTATTCCAGTTGATCCAGCTACAGCTCCAATTAATTTAGCAACTAGTTTTGAGGCTAACTCTGCAATCTTTTCTGCAACCATGTCTTTAAACGTTGTAATTGTTTTTATTATTTTTCCTATAGCACTTTTCTCAAAGGCAGCTTTGATCTCCAGCATCTTCTTATTTATCTTTTCCAATCGTCCTATGTATTTTCTATCAAGTTTATATTTTTCAGGTAAGGAATCATTCTTACCCTTAACCCTCTTGAACAGTTCATATTTGAAAAGTCCATGTTTTGTTTTATCTCCAAACTGATCTGTTAGTTTCCCAGCCCAATCTTTGTAAGCTCTAGCATCTCTTGCAAATGAAGCTACTTCCTTTTTTTCACTAACACTTAAGCTTTTAAAAGCCTTTCCAAACAGTTTCTTAGATAACATGTCTGATGTGACTTTTCCATCACCCAAAACATGCATGAAAAAATCTTTGTCTCCTTCAACGTCGAGCTTTTTGAAGAATTTGTTTTTTAAAATATTAAACTGATCCCCGCCCCTTATAGTTAACTTTCCAACACCAAAATACTTTTTTTCTAGTTCTAGGTCTACTTTATACCCATATCTTCTTTCAAAGCGTTTAAATCTTCTGGAATTCTTTAAGGAATCGGGTATTCCTTCACTTTCAATTTTTAATCCAAAGTAGTTTCTTTTCTTTAATCTATCCTCAAGAATCTCACCAGTAGCATATCTAGCCCATCTTGGATCCATTCTCTTTGTTATTCTATTCCATGCATATCTTTCTAATGCTTTTTTTGGATCGTTTATTGCATTTAACACCTCAGTGGTTGCTTGTCCTGTTCTTTCTCTTCTTAATCTGTAAGTAACAGCTTGTATTTTATTTGCATCAAAGTTTAGCCCTTGAGATTTTAAATTATCATCACGCAGCAACCCGCCTATCTCACCATCTTTGGTGCTAAAAAGACTGTACTCCCCATCTTTTTGTAGTTTATCTATAATACTTCTGGTAAAAACATCTTGTTTACCAACAAGACTTCTTTCTCCAACTCCGCTCATTGAATGCAAAACTAAAGTAGGGGATACTTTTCCAGCCTTTGCACCCTTCACGTTATCTGCAACATGATCTAAAAAGTTACTGTATTCACTTGAATTTCCTTCGAATCTCTTAAAAGACTTTTCTGATATTTTTCCTTGGGATAAAAGACTCTTTGCAGTACTTAATCTAAATTTCTGATTAGTACGTGCTTTTTCCAAAGCAATATCTAATTTTTCCCAAGTTGATGCATAATCTTCTTTAGCAACACCTTTAATAATTGATTTTTTAATATCCTTAACATTATCTTTTAAAAGATTATCTTGTAGGTTACGAATGTCGGATATTGTTTGTGCTTTTATATCAAAAAGTTTTACAGCACCTTCATACTTATCTAGAGTAGATCTATCTTTTATACCAGGGTTTCTAAATTTAGCTTGGATTTCCGTATTTGTAGCAGTAATTGCTTCTGTTAGAAATGCAGAGTGAAGTTTATCTCTATTCTTAGGATTGCTGCTTTGTTCTACAAACTTTACTGCTGCGTCTGCTGTGTTGTGGTAAATATCTTTTTTTACTACTTTATCTCCATTGTCATTTATGTACCATACTGCTACATCTCTGACATTCAATGGGTTATCTTTTCTGCTTAAGCCTTCACTTAAATTTGGAAATGGAGCAGCTACTCTTTTTGCTACCCCCCTACTTGCTTTTTCTTCAAGTGTATTTTCCACCTCTCCGTATCCTAACGCTCGTGTCCATAATTCTCTATTTACTTTATTTTCTATATCAGAAAAATCACTTTTAAGAGGATTATCTGCGTCGAATCCATAAACTTGTTTGACCCATGATTTTACAGTTTTCAAAGTCTCTTTCTTTGCATCTTTTTTCCAATCTCTAGGGTCAACATTTAAGGTTGTAACTGCACCTGGAAAATCTTCCGTTGCATAATCATCTAACTCAACAGTTGCTATATCTTCTGGTTTTATAGATACTTTATATTTGCTTTTCCAGTCATCAGCTACTCTTTCTACCACCCACCTTGGAAAAGCTAAAGGAGATCGGACAACTGCTTCTTTTGTGTTTTCTAAAGCTTCTTCAATTTTATCTCCTTCATATTCAATTGGTTTAATAAAGTTTTTAGAGGATGGTCTTCTCTGCAACGGCTGTCCTGTATAGTAACCAGGGTATAGCGGGTTAATATTTTCATCATTTTTCTTTCCTGGTTGATACCCGGGATAAAAAGGATTATTTGCCATATGTATATATTATTCTATAATTGAAAATGATTTACGCATATAATATATTTAGGTAATACGATTATGAAAAATTTAAAGACTAAGATAATAATTTCGTTGGTACTCTTTTCTACAGTAATGTTTTTTGTTCTTCCTAAGGATGTAGAAGCTGAAGTTGAAGATGGGAATTGCAATCCTGAATATTTAATATATCAACAAGCAGATCATTGGTGGGATTTAGATATAAGAAGAATTGTTGGAAATATGATTACATCTGTGTTTGTTTCCATGTACGCAAATGTTAATGGTGTGACACTCACTGACCTTATTGGGTGTGAAAAATACATGGAGAGCAGAGGGCTGAGCTTTTTACCAGATGAAGTTGAGGCTTGTCAAAGTTTGAGCAATGCTGATTGTGAAGTATTGGTAAACAGAGTAAGAACAGGTGGTTCTGGATCCACTGGAAGCAATATTGCTGAGTCCAATGTGTCTAAGTCAGTTAGGGGTAGTATTCTAGGAATTGCTTACTCGCTTGAGAACTTTAATAGGAAAGAACCGTTGATGGTTAATCTTGCTTACTTTTGGAATAGGTCTATTGCTAGAGTTCCTTTTGTAAATAAAACACTGGCAGCTCCTCTTTCTGTTGAAAAATATAATCTGCCTTTGCTTACTGCTATGTTTGACTTGTGGAGGTTGGTTAGGAATGTATCATTAGGTCTAATATCTGTTGTTCTTCTTTATACTGGGATCTTAATTATTATGAGAAAGAAGGTAAACCCTCAATTAGTTGTTACTATACAATACGCTATCCCCAAAATATTTATTGGTCTCTTGCTGATAATCTTTAGTTATCCGATTGGTGCTGCTATTATTGCAGTTTCATGGGGCGTATTTAGAGGCGGTTTTGATATAGTTATGGGTTTTTACCCAAGGCTTGGTGGTGCTGTAAGTATGGGTGGAGGAGGCATTACAGCTGGAGAAGTGTTTGCTGCTATTCAACAGGCACAGTTACGATATGGAATGGGCTTTGGAGTTTTATTAATGACTGTTGCTATATCAATTTTGTGTAATGTTCTTTGGCTTGTAGTTAATATAAAAGCTGCTTTTATATATTTAAAGATGATTCTTGCGGTGGTCACAGCTCCTTTCGAAATGGCAATTGGAACAGTGCCTGGTAGTGAAGCAAGAATAACAGATTGGTTTAAGAGAATGGCTAAGCACGGTTTGTCTATAATGGCAATGGGTTTTGCAGTTCCAGCAGTTGTCATTATTGGCTATGAAACTCTAGTTGCCTACTCAACAGCTAACGCAGAAACTTCTGGATGGGGAGGTATTATGAGGGTTTTTGTACCGTTAGGTGTTGTTGTTTATGGTTTTATTGTTGCTTTGAGTATAGATAAGACTATAGCTGGTTTCTTTGGAGACGATAAGAAGAAAAAATAACAATGTTATTACCTCATTTCAATAGTAACTAATTTCTGCAGTAGGTGAATATATCTTTTAGAGTTTGATCCTGGAAGTACCTTTTGTCTTGAGCGTAAACCCCTGAGGGGTTATATCCGAAAGTCATATACTCTAGAGGGATCACGCTGTTTGATAAGTTCCACCCTCCACAACTGCTTGCTCCTCCTTGACTACTGAGAGTTGCCGCAGCTGTGTATGTAGCATCTAAAAAGTTACACCTACTTGCTGTCATTGATCTATTTTCTGCTATTTTATCCAAAGCTTCTGTTATTCCTTTTGCGTTCTTTAGTGAAAAATTAAACCAATACAATAACCAATCATAAGGTCCAACTGCTCCTATAGCAGTATCATCACACTTTGGTAAAGTTCCAAACCACGGTGTACTTGCTAGCAATAGTTTTTTCTCCCCAGACTCACTCCAGTAATATTCATATTGATTAAGTTTTCCAATACCTGCCATATAAGTTAAAAGTACAGATGCAGGCACATTAAACTTTGTACCAGCTGCACTTACAATTCTATAAAACGTATCTGAAAACTCCGTATCTCCTGGTGACGTTTTAGTATCGGGTTTTGACTCAGAGTTTGCTATTGTTGCAGCAAAAACTAATGACTTACATTTATCCGACATATTCAATGCACAACTTTGATCAATCTTTAAAGATTCTGTGTCTGAAATCTCTGGGTCAGGTGTTTTCACTGTTTCGCATTCCCACCCTCCTGCCCCTCCTATTTCTGTGTTTCCACAATGGACTGAATATGCATTATAAGTGGGTGTAGGAGATTTATCTGTAGGTGCTGCAAATAAACCTCTGACATAACCCGAATTAATATTTGATGCTCCCAATCCATACGAATCTTTTCCAGTTGATATGTTTCTAGACATATCTTCCGGTTTAATAGAGCTATCTGCTGAATATATTCCAAGTGATACTGCCGTAAAGTTTTCGTTATATATATTTTCTTGTGGGGATTGAAGACTCATTCGTAGTTCGTTATCAGATATTTCAATATCATCTACTGTGGCTACATCCTCACTGGGTTTTAATGCCTCTTGCTCTATTGTTAGTGTTGAAAACTTTTCTAAATTTCCATTACATACATATGGTCCCGCTGCTGAAACAGTACATGCGGGTGTGTATAGCGTTTTTGAAATTCTAACTATAGTATGTGGCCATGCATAAGCAGTCTTTTCTGTAGGACAGGAGGGTGCATTTTCAGGTTTTTGAGCATTTTCAATATCTTCTTTATAAGCTATTTCTTCCATGCATTCCACAGTACTCATTTCATCACCACCGCCAGAAATTCCACCATTTTCATCCAAGCAAGAGATTTGTTTTTGAGCACACGTCAATCTTCCTTCACTAGGTAATCTTGAACACTGCCAGTCAGGAGTCTCGTTTATGATTACTTCATGTCCCTTGTAGTCTCTGTCTGGAATAACAACGCCGCCTCCAATATCTGTTCCTTTTTCACATTCCCATGTAAGTTTTATCTCTGCTTTTCTACACCAATCTACACGGCATGTTCTTGAGACCTCGTCAACAGACTCTTCTTTTGATGTGCTACATGACTGGCCTACATTTTTCTTATTCCATGGGTAACATACATGCTCTCCCCAATCCTCTATATCCAACCAATATACTGTATCACCATCAAAGGGCCCTTCTTTATTTGGAAGTGAAAAAGCTCCATCAGGATGTTCCTTATCTTTTATAAAAGTTTCTTCTGATAACCCAAATGTTGCTTTAAGATCGTCTATATACCCAGGTATTCCATACTTATCAAAGTTTTGTCTATCAAAAAATGTCTTGCCTTCGTTTTCTGCAATCCCGTTTTTAATTACTTCATCTATCAATCTTCTTATTGCATCAAATGTTGACTCTGCTATTTGTTGTTCAAGCTGCTCTGTAGATGTATTTCTTAATTCTATGTAAATATCTTTTAAGTTATTTAATACGTCAGCACCTATACTGTATCTTGGAGCTAAAACGCCATTTCCGATCATAGCACTGTACAGACTATCTATAAAGTCGTTTCCATAATTTTTTTCTGTGCCTTTCATGTAAAAGGATAAAGCAAGTGTTCTTCTAAAGGCAGCAGAGGTAAAGAACAAAGCAGATGTTGCTGTTCTTGTGCCATCTTGTACATTTATCTCATCATCCTCTATTCCTAATTGGTACCTAATAATGTCATTTTTATATTCTTTAGTGAATTCTTCTAAAGTACCCCACTCTTCCAATGTTCTTGTTGTTGAGTCGTATAGATACAATTTACCTCCTATCTTCTTGTATCCCATTGATGTGTAGTATCCGGCTACTGCCTCACTA
>JBAQUF010000044.1:0-2010 GCA_049297375.1 Patescibacteria group bacterium | reverse complement strand
ACGTACAAGAAAGGAGAGTATTCATGTGTATTTTTGGTAAGCAACATATTTGGGTTGAGCCTTGCAATCCCAACCTTGAACTCTTTTTGATAAGAAAATTTGCGATACCAGTGGTTGGGAAAAACTACGGAAACGGAACGGAACTCAAATTAAGCTGTTCTAAGAAGATGGCTGAGGAAATAATTACTTTTCTAAAGGATCAGCCAGGTATTGAAAGGGTAGAGAGTGTTTAACATTTAAGTGCGAAGAAATAAATAACTTCGCACTTTTATTTTGACATCAGCCTCTTTTTAAGATTTTATGTATAATCACTTCATGGGTCAATCTCAAATTAGAAATTTTTGCATAATAGCTCATATAGATCATGGAAAATCTACCCTAGCAGATAGATTATTAGAGATAACCCATGCTGTAGATCAAAGAAATATTATCAAACAAACACTTGATTCGATGGACTTAGAAAGAGAAAAAGGAATAACCATAAAACTTAAGGCAATAAGAATGAACTACAAAGACTATCAACTTAATCTTATTGATACCCCAGGACACGTTGATTTCACATATGAAGTATTTAGATCTCTTGCAGCTTGTGAAGGAGCCATTCTTTTGATTGATAAAACTCAAGGAATACAAGCTCAAACGGTGTCAAACTACTATAAAGCAAAGGAAGCAAACCTAAAGATAATTCCTGTAATAAATAAAATAGACATGAGTATTGGGGATATAGAAACGCTAGAAGAAGATATTTCAAAGACCTTTGGATTTAAGAAAGAAGATATTTTAAAAGTATCTGCAAAAACAGGAGACGGTGTAAAAGAAATGCTGGAAAAGATAATTGAAGTAATCCCAGCTCCTGTTGGGATAGAAGGAAACCCTTCAAGAGCATTAATATTTGACTCTGTCTACGATGAATACTTGGGAGTTGTAGCTGCAATAAGAGTAATAGATGGAGAGTTTAAGATAGAAAATGGAAGAAAGATAAAATTCCTAGCTACGAGAAAAATATCTGCTCCAGAAGAGGCTGGATACTTTAAGCTAAAAAGATTTAAGACAAACATATTAAAAACCGGAGAAGTTGGATACATTGCAACAGGATTAAAAGATATTCACTCTGTAAAAGTTGGGGATACTATTTGCTGGGAGGATAATTTAGCAAAACCTTTACCTGGTTATAAAGAAATAAAGCCATTTGTTTTTGTATCCCTTTACTCAATAGATAACTCAAAGTTTAATCAATTAAGAGAAGCCTTAGAAAAGCTATCTTTATCAGACTCATCTTTGGATTATGAACCAGAAAGCAACTCCGCATTAGGATTTGGATTTAGATGTGGCTTTTTAGGTCTTCTTCATGCAGATATTGTTCAAGAAAGGCTAGAAAGAGAATACAACTTAAGTCTGATATCTACTACCCCAGCAGTAGAGTATGAAGTAGTCAACTCTAGAAAAGAAATTATTTATGTTAGAACTCCATCACATCTTCCTGATAGATCAACGGTACAAGAGATAAGAGAGCCTTGGATCTTATGTACAATAATTTGTCCTTCTCAATATTCCGGAAATGTTATGACTTTATGCAAGGACAGAAGAGGAATTTTAAGAAAGATGGAGTATCCAAATGAAAGCAATGTTGTTTTTGAGTATGAACTTCCTCTTTCTGAGCTTATTTATAATTTCTTTGATGATTTAAAATCTACATCATCTGGATTTGCAAGTTTGGATTATGAATTCTTGGATTACAGAGTTGTTGATGCAGTAAAATTAGATATTTTAGTTCATGGAAGCATAGTGGAACCTTTATCTAATATTGTTTTAAGAATAAAGGCAGATATTATTGGAAAATCTCTTCTTAAGAAGCTTAAAGATATTATTCCAAGACAACAGTTTGTAGTATCTCTCCAAGCAGCAGTGGGTGGAAAGATTATTTCAAGGGAAGATATTCCAGCAATGAGAAAAAATGTCTTAGCCAAGATGTCTGGAGGTCATAGAGAAAGAAAGGATAAGCTTTTAGAT
>JBAQUF010000043.1:0-4908 GCA_049297375.1 Patescibacteria group bacterium | reverse complement strand
GGTAAGTATCGCCTTTTAGTTCCAGATGAAGAGCCTGGTATTCGTATTGAGAGAAACGACCTAGGAGAACTATTTCGTAATGTTGTAAGAAGCGGACCTTTTAAGAAAGAACATATAACCACTTTTTATCGAACAGAAGAACATAGTGGCCTGGATGTAGGTGCTTCTTGCAGGTGGTCTGACGAATCAGGCGATCATCGTTTCTATATGAATGGGAAAACCATTAAAAGTAGTGAACAGCTTTACATAAGCAGAGGTTCCTTATTTGTTTATATAGCAGGTACAATACACTTTTTTGGATACCTAGAAAAGGAATCTCCAAAAGATTTCAAAATGAATGCCCTTAGAGTTGAGGTTGGCGGAAAAAGGTCACTTCTGTTTATATTTCCCAACTGGATGAAGTTGTGGGTGAATAAAACCCTAGAAACAAGTAACCATTCAATAAATAGAAGCGTCATGGTAATTCCTTCATTAGAATCCGATAAATTTGTTAAGCTGGGAGATATTTTAGTCAAAAGTGAAACTGGATTTATTACCTTTCTAAGACCAATGAGAGAAGAAGATGGCTCTCTTATGCTTGCTGGAAATGCATTCTTCGATGGAGATAGAAAGGGATACAGATGGGCTTATCATAGGAATATACCAGATAGAAGTGCTGTAGTTGTATTTCCAAGCCTTTCTAGTATTAATGTGAACCCTTATGTGTTTTCTGATGTGTTTACTGACGACTGGATGTAAAAGACACAACTGCAGCTGATGAGGACTTTCCTTTAAAGACAGTCCTCATTTCTTTTCCTTGGCACTTTTTCCTATAACTGATATATTTGTATACAGTCTATGAATGATTCCCTAAATTTAGAAAATATTAAAAAAGAACTAGAAGAAAAGCTTGAAAAAGTCTCAAGTGAACAGGACTTACTTAATATTCAAATTGAATACTTTGGTAAAAAAGGAATATTAAGACAGCTATTTTCAAAAGTATTAGAAGTTCCTATTGAGCAAAGAAAAGAACTTGGAGAAAAGATAAACAGTTTAAAAAAAGAAGCGGAAACAATAACCTCGGAACGTAGAGCTAAGATAACAGGCGCAAACCCTACAGGGAACATGGATTTATACAACTCTCTACCTGGTAAAAAGCCTGAAATTGGGCACACCCATATTATTTCTCAAGCAATAAGTGAAATTATTGATATATTCAAACCTCTTGGATTTACAAGGGTAAGATACCCGGAAATTGATTGGGAATACTATGCATTTGAAGCTTTAAATATGCCTTCTACTCATCCTGCAAGAGATGAATGGGAAACATTCTTTGTGGACTCTCCTGTTGATAAAAAATATGGGAGGATGGTGATTACTCCCCATACATCAACTGGCCAAGTAAGAGAAATGTTAAGGGGAAATCTTCCCATTAGGATGTTAAATATTTCTAGATGTGGGAGAAGACAAATTGATATTAGTCATGTTCCTAGCTTTTATCAATTTGAAGGACTTGTTGTTGACAGAGGAATAAGCACAACCCATTTAAAGGGAGTTCTTAACTATTTTGCATCAAACTTCTTTGGAGAAGATAGAAAAACAAGGTTAAGACCTTATCATTTTAGGTTTACAGAACCAAGCTTTGAGGTTGATATAGACTGTGGAATATGCCATGGAAAAGGATGCAAGCTTTGCAAAGATGGTTGGCTTGAACTTGGTGGTGCTGGAATGGTTCATCCAAATGTACTTAAAGCTGGAGGAATAGATTCTGAAGTATATACAGGATTTGCATTTGGATGGGGAGTAGAAAGAACATACATGATGAAGTCTGGAACAAAGATTGATGATATTAGATATTTATTTGGAAATGATTTAAGGTTTTTGGAGCAATTTTAAAATGAATGTATCAATACCCTACTCTTGGATAAAAGAATATATTAAAACAAGTGCTAAAGCACAAGATATTTCAAGAATTCTTTCTTTGCATTCTTTTAGCGTTGAAAAGGTAAATAAAGTAAATGGAGATGAGGTATTTGAAATTGAAGTTACCCCTAATCGTGGGGATGCTTTATCTGTTTTAGGTGTTGCAAGAGAGCTAAAGGCTGTTCTTCCAAAAAATGGGTTTAAGTGTGAGTGGATTTGTAAGGAAGTTAAAACACCTCAACTGCAGGATAAAGATAAGTTAGAAGTTGTAATTAAAGATAAGACTCTTGTTCCAAGGTTTTGTGCAGTAGTGCTTGAAAATGTAAAGGTTAGTAAATCTCCAAAGGTTATTGAAGAAAGATTAGAAAAGGTGGGAATAAGAGCACTTGGTAATGTTATTGATGTAACAAACTATATGATGATAGATAAAGGTCAACCAATGCATGCTTTTGATTATGACAAGATAAAAGGACATAAGATGGTTGTTAGAGAATCAAGACCTGGTGAAGTGCTTACTACTCTAGATGGGGTAGCAAGAAAACTTCCCAAGGGAGTTATTGTTATTGAAGATGGTGATGGAAAACTTATTGATTTATGCGGAATTATGGGAGGAAAGAATAGTGAAGTTGATGAAAATACTTCAAAGGTTTTGTTGTTTGTTCAGGTTTATGATCCAGTAAGAATTAGAAAAGCTTCAATGAGCTTAGGTCATAGAACTGATGCTGCTTTAAGATTTGAAAAAGGTATAGATTATGAAGGAGTCTTACCTTCCTTATGGGAAGCTTCTGATATGATTTGTGAACTATCCGGAGCAGACATCTCATCTAACTTGATTGATATTGTTAATGAGAAAAGAAGTCCTAAGAGCGTTTCTGTTGACTATGAAAAGATAAATAGAATTGCAGGAATTGACATAAAACAGGAAGTTGTAGATCAGACTTTATCTGATCTTGGTTTTGAAAATAGAAATGGCTTTGTGGTTGTTCCATCGTGGAGATATGATGATGTAGAAACTACAGAAGACTTAGCTGAAGAAGTTATTAGGCTTTATGGTTACTACAGCCTTCCTGGTAAGCTTTTAACTGGAGAAATTCCAACGACTAAGAAAGATGGTAGTTTCTATTGGGAAGATGTTGTGAGGCTATTTTTAAAGTATAATGGCTTTTTTGAGTGTTATACATATTCTGCCACAACAAAAGATAATGTTTCCAGTAATGCCTTAAAGATATCAAATCCTTTAAGTGAAGACCTTTTATACTTAAAGACTTCTCTTCTTCCTCAATTGTTGGAAGTTGTAGAAAAGAATAAAGGTTATTCTGATGCTGAAAAGTTGTTCGAATTAGCTAGTATTTACCTACCAAACGGAAAAGACCTTCCAAAACAGCCTTTAATGCTTGGTTTAGTTACTAAAGGTGTTGGTAGAGTTGATTTAAAAGGTATTGTAGAAGCTTTATTTGATGAAATGGGGATAGTGAATTATCCTTTGTTTAATATTAATGATTATGGTAGTGGAAAGCTTGGTGTAGAAATTATATTTGAAGATTTGTTTAAATTGTCTTCTAAGGTGAAGACATATATTCCTTTAACTAGCTTTATTTCAATTAAAGAAGATTTAACATTTGAAATTCCAGAAGGTATTACTTATCAGCAAGTAGAAAAAATTATTTTAAGTTCTGATAAGAAAATTAATGAACTTAAATTTAAAGATATATACAAGAACGCACTTACCTTTTCTATTGGTTACTTAGATAAAGATAAACAGATTTCATCAGAGGATACTCAAGAGATTAGAAAAGTTATATTTAAGAACCTAGAAAAGATTGGTGTTAAGTTAAAGTAATTATCCTTATGTATAGTTTAAAAGATTTTGGTGTTACAAGAGAAACTGGTGAGCTAGATGATGGTTCTAAAGTTTTTCTTTATAGAAAGCCTAAAATGCCTCTTTCTACCCTTGTAATATTTAATGCTGGTTCAAGGCATGATTATTCTGGAAAAGATGGATTAGCTCACTTTTCTGAACATATGCTATTTAAAGGTACTGAAAAATTTAAAAATGAAATTGAAGTAAGTCTCTTAGTTGAGGGTATAGGAGGTTTAGTTAATGCTTTTACATGGCAGGATGGGCTTGGAATATCTGCTGATGTAGGTTTAGTTAAGGATTACCCAAAAGTTGTTGATTTTATATATGAACTTGTAAAAAAATCATTATTTAAAGAAGAAAAAATGGAGATGGAACGCCACACTATTTTAAGTGAAATGTCTGACTCCTTATCAAATCAAAGCGTATATATTTATCACTTGCTACAAAACAATTTGTATCAAGGAACTATTTTAGGAAGAGACATAATTGGTACAGCAAAAAGTTTAAAGAGTATTAGCAGGGAAGATTTGTATGGGTTTTACACTAAGAATATTTCTTCACAAAAGATGAAAATTATTGTAGCTGGAGATATTAGTGTTGAAGAATTAGTAGATTTATATAACAAGAAGTTTTTAGGAACAAAAACACAATCTGGTACTAAAGAAATACAATCGGATTTAGATATTGTTAGAAAAAAGCCAGTAATGATTAAGGTTTATGAAGGTTCAGAGCATCTTTACTTAGGGTTCGGATTTAGGACTTGTCCTTTCATTAGTAGAGATACAGATGTTTTAACTGTAATTAAAAGTATTATTAGTGATGGTTTTTCGTCCTCTTTGTATAAGAAACTGAGGGTTGATAATGGTTTAGTCTACTTTGTAGATGTAACAGAAGATAACTTTTCGGATAGCGGTAGTTTTAGCGTTGTTACAACTACTTCAAAGGATAAATTACAAAAAGTATTAGATATCATTACAGAGGAATTTAATAGACTGTGTAGCTTAGGTGTAACTAAAGAAGAATTAAAGCTGGCTAAAGATAAAATAATTAAGTCTAAGTTAAGACAGATGCAGCAATCTAACTCATGGGTTGAATTTCACCTTACTGGGGATTACCTAGACCCAGAAGGAGATAATGATTTGGCT
>JBAQUF010000042.1:0-1521 GCA_049297375.1 Patescibacteria group bacterium | reverse complement strand
CAAACAGTTTGCCCCTTCATCCGGTCCCGGCCCTCGCCGCCCGAGTTATGGTCAAGTCTGGTGTTTAGGAAACAATCTCAAACGACGGCCCTGTTGAGCTCGCTATCAGTTAATGGGGTGATAGATTCTCCATCTTTGAACTGAACACCTCGTATTACCTCAGCCAGTAGCTTGAAGCCTCTCAACTTACGCCACCTTTTCTGAGCACTCTGGCCGAGCTTGTACACCATGGCCAAGATCGTATGCCGGGCAATACATCCCCTTGTTTTTGCCGTCCTCAGGCGCACGGTGGCAAAGGTTGATTCAATGGGGTTGGATGTCCGTATATGTTGCCAATGTATGGCAGGAAAATTATAAAAAGCCAACATCTGCTCTTTATCCTTTTCCAGGCATTCCATGGCTTTTGGGTATTTTGCCGAGTAGGTCGAAAGAGCAACGTCAAAGGCATTGAAGGCATCCTGTTTCGTTGGGGCCATCCATATCTCATGCAACGCCTGCTTCACCTTGGGCTGTACCAGTTTCGGAACCTTGTTGAGCACATTGGCCGTTTTATGAACCCAACAGCGTTGCTGGACTGTTTCGGGAAACACCTTGCTCAACGCTTTCCAAAACCCCAGAGCACCGTCGCCGACCGCCAGTTTGGGAGCATGTCCGAGCCCTTGCGCTTTGATGCGCAACAGCAGCTCCGACCAGCTCTGTTCAGATTCCCGATAGCCGTCTTCAATGGCGATAAACTCTTTCCGCCCCTGCTCAGTGACACCGATAATGATAAGAATGCATTGCCTGGCGTCATCACTGCGGATATTGAAGTACACGCCATCTGCCCAGATATATACGTACCGTTTATTCTCCATCCTTCGCCGGTTCCACGCGTCGTGCTCTTCCTCCCATATTTGCTTGCAGCGACTGATAGTGGAGGCCGACAGCCCTTTTGCATCTCGACCCAGAAGGGCCTGTAATGCTTCCTGAAAATCGCCAGTGGAGATGCCTTTGAGATAAAGCCAGGGCAATACCTCCTCTATGCTCCTGGTTTTCCGGACATAGGGCGGTAACAGCGTCGAATTAAACTTGACCCCTTGTCCACGTTTATCGCGAATCTTTGGGATCCGGACGGCAACAGGGCCGATACCAGTTTGGATCTCCCGTTCTGGCAGAAAACCATTGCGAACGACTTGCTGGTGGCCGTTCTCATCTTTGAGGCTCGTAAATTGGCGGAGATATCCATAGAGTTCAGCTTCAACAGCGTTGGCGATCAGTTGCCTGGCTCCGGTGCGTAGCAACTCGGTTAATGGATCCTCGGAAATATCCCCTGGCTTTTTAAAGGCAATAATTTTACTCTTACTCATGACGTATCCTTTTTTGTTGGAATTAAGTTTTGGCGAACTCATTTCAACAGGATACGTCATTTATTTTATATGGCTCCCTCAAACACCACTTTCGATCATAGCTCTTGCCTGGCGTCATCACTGCGGATATTGAAGTACACGCCATCTGCCCAGATATATACGTACCGTTTATTCT
>JBAQUF010000041.1:0-14495 GCA_049297375.1 Patescibacteria group bacterium | reverse complement strand
AAACTACAAAGATTCCCCTTCAGCTTCTACTAGATTAATAGATTCTGTACTAATGTTATTCTTTGAAATCTTAAGCCTCCTAAGAAGTTTATAAAGAAGTTCAACTTCTTCTACTTTTAGTAAACTTGTTATTAAAAGATAAGTTCCCATTCCAATAACACCTGCAGTTAATGTTAAAGCTATTAAATTTATTGTTCTTGTTGTATCAAAAACAAACTCATCTAAAAATCTCATGGGAATATAAAGCATCATGCCCATAAATGCTGTAGACCATGCAATCTTTACAAAAGGAATAACTAATCTTTTTCTATCAAATCTCCCAACCTTTCTGTCTAAAAGGAATAAAAGTACTACCATATCCACAATAGACGTAATTGAATATGCAAGGGCTATTGACCAGACTCCAAACTTAAAATAAGTAACAAAAGAAAGGGAAATAAGAACATTAATAATGGCTGTAGATATGTTTACAGTAACGGGAGTAATAGTATCTTTTAAAGCATAATAGGCTCTGGTTATTAGGTAATTTGCACTCTGAGCAAATATTGCAATACTAAAGAAAGCTAACGTATGTGCCGTTTTAATGGTTGCTTCCCATGGAAAGTTGTAAACTCCGTAAACAATTCTTACTGCAGGAACCCTAAGTATTAAAAGAATCATGCTTAGTGGCATAACTAAATACATCATTTGATGAAAAGATGTTAAGAAAGTTTCTTTATACTTATCTTTATCTTCTTCTAATCCTTCAGATGATAGTGTTGGAAGGCTTGCAGCTGCCATTGATATCCCAAAAAGAGTGATAGGTAAGGTTTGAAGCTGATCAGCAAACTTTAAAAATATTACTGAAGAAGTAGAAACTAAAATAGCTAAGCTGTTGTTTATTGTTTGAGTTAAGTTTGATATTAAGACAGAAATTATTCTTGGAGGTACAAGAGTAGTCATCTTTTTAAAATTTTCATTTTTTAAATTTAAAGAAGGTGAAAACTTAAAACCTGTCTTTTTAAGTAAAGGTAGTTGAATGCCAATATGAAGTGCAGATCCTATTGCAACTCCAACTGCAGGTCCATATATTCCAAGGTCTTTTGAAAGAAAAATAATACCTCCTATCATTCCTAAGTTATAAACAACAGGTGCTAAAGCTGGGATTGCAAAGAAGCTAAAAGATTGGAGAATGCTTGTAGTTAAGCTTCCTGCAACTAAAAAAGTTTGAGATGCTAGCATTATTCTCATTAAATTAGTCCCAAGAATAATCTCCTTTTCTGTAAAACTGCCAACTGACAGTAACCTTATAATTTGCGGTGCAAAAGCAAACATAATAATTCCTGCAACAAGAAAGAACAAAAGTGTAGTGTTAATTATTGATGAAGCTACACTGTACGCTTCTTCCTTATTATTTTTTAACAACCCCGTAAATACTGGTATAAAGACTGTAGATATTGCTCCAACTATTAGAACAGAATACATAAGGTTTGGAATTCTATCTGCTGTGTAAAAAACAGCTAATTCGTTTGAAACTCCAAAGTTTAAGGTTAAAAGTCTGGTTTTAATAAATCCCAGAATTGCGCTTATCCCACTAGTTAAAGCTAAAACCAAGGTTGCTGATAGGATAGTATTTTGTGTCTTAAAGAGAAATATATTTATAGGTTTTTGTCTTATTTTAAGCTGCATTTTTAACAAAAGGTGAAATCTCTTTTTACTTGGCTATAGTTATGTTATTATACATCCCGAATATGGCAAACACTAAGTCTGCAAAAAAGAATATTAGAGCTTCTGCAAAAAAGAGATCTCATAACAATATGTGGGAGAAAAGATTTAAGAATGCAGCTAAATCTCTTTTAAAATCAATAAAGGGAAAAGAAGAGGAATCTATTATTAAAGAAAAGTTTAGAGTCCTTCAAAAAGTATTAGATAAGGCTGCAAAAGAAAAAGTTATTCATAAGAATAAGGCAAATAGAGTAAAATCAAGATATGCTCTTAAAATTTCTGCCCTTTTCTCAAAAGAAGGAGAAAAACCAAAGTCCAAGCCTGAAGGGAAGTCTGCAAAACGAAAAGCAAAATAAGGCGTTCCTAAATCTAGGTCTTAATCTTCTTTCCGGTACTGATACTAGTAGTACTGTTAATGCTAGTACTAAAAAATCTAAATTTATTTCCAACAGTTCTGATAAGCTAACAATATTATTTAAGAAACTTATTCTTATCCTTTGCACTAGTCTTTCTTGTTTAGTTATTGTTAATGTTTTTACTCTTCAAATCATTAAATCTTTAAAAGTAAAACAAGGTGTTTTAGTACAGCAGGTAAGTGCTTATTCTGAAGTGGAGGTATTAGCCAAAGATGTAAATAGGAGAGTTTCTTATTACAAAAAAGTTCTTTCACAAAGAAAAAGTATATCTCCTAAAGTTGAGTTTATAACAAATAAAACTGGAAGTGATATATACGTAAAAGATATTAAATACACATCAAATGGTTTTAGTATATTTGCAGAAGGACCTGATGCATATACCTTTACGAGGTTGATTTCTGAGTACTTAAGCGGGGGTATTGTGTCTGAGGTATCAATAAAAGGGGCCAGATTAAACACAAGAACTGGTGTGTTTGAGATTAATATGGAAGGAGTATTTAAATGAGAGAAAGGTTTAATTTACTTATTAGCAATTTGAAAAGAGTTTTGTCTAACGATGACTTGGCTTACAAGATGTATATGATACTTGCAGTTTTAACATTTGTATTAGTTGGTGTATTTGGAATCATTCCTTCATCTAAGACCTTAATTTCAAATGTTAAATTAGTTGTAGATTTAAATAAAAATAATATAATGCTTTCTAACAAACTAGCTGAGTTAAAAAAAGTGGAGAATGAGCTAAGTGTTGTAACGAATAACATTTTCTTTCTTGAAAACTATCTTCCTACAGAATTTAATATCCAGGACTATATTGTTGATTTTGTATTTGCAACTGGAGAAGCAGAATTTGCACTAGATAGAATAACTCCTGTTAAGGAAGGAACTAGTGGTGTGGATTTAGCAGTTGTCATAGTTGGAAGTGGTGATCCTGTAAGGTTAATTAGTATTCTGGAGTCTTTAAACAGAGTTACTGAAATACAAGATCTTAGAATATCAAAAAGTGGAGAATACGCTACTTTAAGTATGTTAGTTAGAACATTTATTATGGAAAAACAATGAAAGATTTTATTAAAGTCCTAGTCGCGTTAATAACAGTTTTGCTTCTTTGGACAGTGATAGGTGTGAAAAGGGTAGATAGGAATACTTTTCTTTCTTCTTCAACTCTTGACATGTCCCGTCCTCTTAATGTTACTATAGATACAGAGTTTATTAATAAGTTAAACCCTGCCTATGGAAAATAGTAGTTTTAGCGTAAAAGAAAGTGCCGGAAAAAGTTTTAAAACATTTGTTTTAACTTTGTCTGTATCCCTTATCATTTTTAGTGTTGTTTATTACGCAATGACCATTAATTCTTCCCAAGACTCTTTTGATATCTCACTAAGTGATAGGACAGTTGTTAAGGAAGAAGTAAAAGGAGTTTCAATTGAGCAAAAGTCTGTATTTAATGAGATTGCTAGTAAGGATCCAGGAGTCCAACCAAAAGAAGTACTAGCAGGTTCAACTGTTGCTACAACAACAGAAACTCAGCAAACTACTCAAAGTGCAACTGTACCCCAAACAGGTACGTTTAGCGTTACGGTGGGGTTATTTGTTGCATTAGTAATGTTTTTATCAGCTCTTGTCTTTATTTATAATAATCCTAGAAAATTAGCTTTATCGTCGTTTGAAAAGGGTGCTTTGAAGGATATTGAAAAGTAGTCGTTTTAAAATTAAAAGTTAGAATGAAAAAAGCTGAGGTTTGGTTTTCAGCTCTTTGTTTGGACTTACTCTACTAAAGTAGCTTTAACTATTAATCTTTTAGTCTTTGTTCCAGCTGGCCAGCACGTCATTAAACTAACTGTCGATTCATTCAAGTATTTTGGTTTCCATTCCTCAAGTGGATTTATCTTATCTGGATAAAGTACTTCCTTATCTTCTACCTTATATTTTAAGTTTTTATTATTGTAGCTAATTGTAAATATATCTCCAGTTTCTAAATCTCCAAGAGTAGAAAATATTGTTTTATAGTTCTTTGGATTATAAAACCATGGAAGAACAGAATGACCATATATAAAAGAATTACCTTTCCCTCCAGGGAGACTAGATCCTTTATAGTGTCCTAAAAACTCCTCTGGACTTGATCCAGTAAAATCTGTTTTAACCTTTGCATTATCTATTTTAAGTTTAGGAATAGATAAGAAAAAGAATTCAGGAATATTCTCTTCATTTACTT
The DNA here is from genome assembly GCA_049297375.1 of Patescibacteria group bacterium. Lineage (GTDB taxonomy): Bacteria > Patescibacteriota > WWE3 > UBA101185 > UBA10185 > JAAZNV01. The sequence goes on along the minus strand of JBAQUF010000041.1, from coordinate 10,163 downwards.
GTATATTTTTATTCTCTTTTATTTCGGGAAAACTAAAATCTTTAAATCCTGTAGCTACACCAAGAACTGTAGATTCCATAGGTTTTGACACCCTGTCTTGAGTTTTAAATGATACAAGCGGGATGATAACCTGAGTTCCAAGAACAACAAATCCTAAAGCCATAAGTGTTCCTGATAATATTCTAGTCTTAAAAAGAAATGGTAGATTTACTGATTTGTATATTGGATCAAATGACTCGTCTTTTATGTATACTTTTTTGGACATTGTTAAGAGTTTAACACTGTTTCTATAGCCATTGGAATCATTAATTCTTCATCTATTTCACTGAGTTTTGATTTCATATCTATCTTTCTAAAATCTTCAAATATTTTAATTAATTGTTTTGTTGAGTAAAGATTAGCTTGAGATAAAGATTTTCTCTTAACAAAATCATGTAGTTTATTAAATGAGGGAGTGCCAAACTTAGCAGAAGCAACAGATCTTAGTCCATAAAAGAAGAGAGAAAACATTTCATATGGAGATACTTGATCTGATATTAGTTTTGAAAGTTCATTGTAAGCATTTTCTCTTTGTTTATAGAAAACAGCATCCACTAGTTTAAATGTATTGCTCGTAGGGATAGTATCATTTAAGTTTGTTTTAGCCTTTAACCTCAGGGAATTCTTAATAAAAACATTCGTTTGTGGTAAAGACTTTCCAGATAAAATCACGATTGTAGTAGATACTGGTATCTTTTCTAGTTTTTCAATAAATTTATCCATATTTATTCTTCCGGCTGAGGTTACATCCAAAACTATAAATGGGGGATTACCAAAAAGATCATTTGAATGACTCTTTTCATATATTTCTTCAGGTGTTGTTTCTGTGATACTTAGATCTATTCTAGATTCAATACCCAACTTTTTTTGCTGGTTTTGAATAAGAACTCTTGATTTGGAAAGGTCATCTCCATGAACTATATAAATCATATCTTTATTTTATCTTATAACTTGAAATTGGATAGTTACTTATCACCAAAAAGATATTTTTGAACGTATGCGTGTATTTGAGAAAAGTCTCCAGTTTGAGGTATTAAAACATAAGCTCCACCGTAAAGTGTGGAATCCACCGGGTGATATAAAAGCCCACCGCTATTAGCATCACTTCTATCATCTAGTACCACAGAGATAATCTTGCTGAAATCAAGCTTCTGAGATAACAAATAGAAGTTTTCTAATGTTTGAAAATCTATATTTGTATCTACATTTTGAGCATAGGCATCATATAAACCCTTTATCTTTGTTGGACTAAGTACGGTTTGAAGGGAAAAAGCTTTATCTTTTATTGCAGCAATAACCTTTTGTTGTCTTTTTGCTCTTGCAAAATCTGTGTTTTCATCGTTGTCACCGTGTCTTGACCTGGCATACTTTAAGGCCGTTTTCCCATCCATTTTTTGTATTCCAGCCCCAAATTCAACTCTTTCAAATCTACAAGGGAAGTCATACTCACTTATTTTATCCCCAAGTTTGTCTATTTCTTCTTGTGTCTTTCCGCATGTATCGTTTTCCTTTCCTTCTATTGGGTAATACTTATCTACAAAAGTATTTTCTACATTTACTTCAATTCCCTCTAAAACATCAATTGCTTGTTCAAACAAATTAAATGTTACAAGTATGTGGTAATGCATTGGTATTCCCATTACCTTTTCAATTTGTTCCTTTAAGCCATCAATACCCTTATAGGCATAAACTGCATTCACTTTCGTTTGATAATCACTAACCCACAGGTCTCTTGGTAGAGAAATGAGAACAACATCATTATCTGTTGTTCCTATTGATGCCACAAGAATGGTATCTGTCAGTGTAGATCTTCCTTGCTCCGCTCCCATATCTCTTTTATCTGACCCAAGTACCAGTACATTAATTCTTCCATCAGTTTCTTTAAGATTTGCAGCTGCAACGTTGGAGACTATAGTTATTGGGTTAAATGTTTGTTTTATTCTGTCTTTAAAAATATATAAAGAGGCAGCTATTACACCTAGAACAGTCAGAAGGAGAATAAATTTTATTATGCCTTTATTGTTTGGCTCTTTATTCAAAATATTCCTTTGTTTAGATATATCTGTATATTTCATATTAAGTACGTGGCAAATATCTTTATATCAATTGTAAGCCCTTATTATATCTGCAAAAGTTTTAGGATCAAGACTTGCATTTCCAACTAAAACTCCATCTAATTCAGGTATTTTAGCAATATCTGCAATATTATTCTCATTTACAGAACCTCCATATATTAGTGGAGTACTGCTTGAAATTATTTTTCTAATTTCTTTAGCAATGCTGGCTATTTTATTTGGATCTTCTGCATTATAAGCACCGTCTTTTGATATATTTTTGGGATCTTCCCATGCAATTATCACCTCTTCTTTGTAGAGTTTTGACAGGTCTTCTGGGTTAGTAAAGCAAATAATAGGAATTATTCCTTCTTTTAAACACATATCTCTCTTTGCTGTTATCGTATCTGTACCTTCTTTTCTCTCACTGTGTCCAATAATTGCATATTTACAAAAATCTTTAATTTGAAATGCCCCAGTTTCCCCTGTATTGGCACCTTTTTCTTTTAGAGATACATCTTGTGCAGATACCTTGACAGTACTTATCTTTGAAAGCTCGTAGATTATTGAAAGAAAGGGAAAAGATGGAGCAAGTACCACCTCATTTTCTGGAGATAAGAACTTAATAAAACCAGAAAAGCTATCAACCCAAGATACGGTATCTGCAAATCCCATATTTTCTTTCCAGTTTGCAATTATATATTTTTTACTCATCTTTATTTTTAGTTCTAGTAACTACTTAGTGTTTACCACTTAATATTTAGAAATTAGGATATTTTCCTAATTGTTTCTTCTATCAGTTTTGGTAGGTTTTCTATATCTTCGTGCGTATAACTATACCCTAGTGAATTTAAGCATGAGAAAACTATTCCAATATCTGTATATATTTTATCTGCAAATTGACAAGCAACAAGGCTGTTAATTAGTACATTTCCTCCAATTTCTCCAACCTTTGATTTACCGCATCCCATTGGACAGTTTGAGCATGATGGATATGTTCCCATGTCTACTCTTAGATCACCTTTTTTTGATAGGATTTCATTATATAGCTTCTCATATTCTTCAAAATTTAAAGGTTTATCAATTTCTGTTCCTGTAATAACCATTCCTTTCATATTCTTTTCAGTAAATATCTTTTCAAGGAAGCTTTCTGGGGTAGTGAAGTAACCATCTAGAAGTATTTTCTTGTTTTCGAAAGAAATTACACTTCTTTTTCCTGGAAGTCCTAGTGTACGTACATCTGTTTCCTCTCCAAGAAAATCTACAGTTGTGTTGCATATATCCAGTACTACTGGTTGATCTGACCTTCCAAATATTGCTATAGCATCTATTCCTGCAAACCTCATTCTTAAAGATAAACTTCCACCTATGTAAATATCTTCTATTACACCATCGTCGTTTAAAACTACTGCTGTTTTTGATGCAAAGGGAAAAAATCCATTTAACGGTCCTATTGAAAGAACAATAGGATTTCTATCTGAATATATTTCAAGTAGTTTTAATCCAAGCCCGACTCCTCCTAGGTACTTATTTAAGTCAGCAAAGCTTCTCACCTCGGCCTCTTTTTTATTTAAGTCTATTGTTAATACCTTTTTAGCCAGTAGATCTATCATTCTTCTTTTTTCCCTTCAGTATTCTCATCATCTGTTACTTCAAATACGTTCTTAGGGCATATTTTTGATATTTTTTCTACATGGAGCATACTTATTCTTGGATCTATTTCTACTTGCATTTCTATCTCTTGGTTTTCATCATTTTTCTTTCTAAATATCCTAATTAAGGACTCTTCAAGACCTACCTTTTTAAGTTGTCTCTGAGCCTCTAAAAGGCATAATTCACAACCATTGCATTTATCTTCTTGTGTTGGTTTTAATATTTTAGCCATGTTTTTTTCTTACTGTTTTAGAGTATTTCTAAACCTTATAACTCTAAGGCTTTTATCCCGGGTAGAGTACCTTCAGCTAAGTATTGAAGCATAGCACCTCCACCTGTAGATACAAAACTAAACTTATCAAGTATTCCTAGTTTATTTACTGCAGCAATGGTATCTCCTCCTCCAATTACAGAAAAGGTTCCTTTTTCTTGAGTTAATTCAACTATTTTATTAGCTATTTCTCTTGTACCTGTAATGTATTCTTCCTTTTCATACATTCCTAATGGTCCCGCCCAAAGTATTGTTTTAGCATTATTAAGTATTTGTTTGTATTTTTCTATAGTTTCTGTATTTATGTCTTTAGGCTCAATGCTGTTGTTGTCGGATAAAATAAGATTCTGAGGTATTTCTTTACTCCAATTTGCAGATAAAATTGAATTTAAAAGAATATAATCAGCCCTCTGAATAAATTTTTCTATCACAGGAAGTTTACTTTCAAGTTTTACGCCCCCTATTATTATGATTAGTGGTTTTTCTGGATTAGTAACTATTTTATTTAATGTTTCAATTTCTTTCTGAAGTCTAAATCCAGCATAAGAAGGTAAATACCTTGTTATACCGACAATAGATGTATGTTCTCTGTGTGATGTTGCGAAGCTTTCGTTTATATATATTTCTGCTTTTGAAGCTAATTCTTTTGCAAAGTTGTCATCATTTTGTTCTTCTCTTGGATCAAATCTTAAGTTTTCTAATATTTTATATGTTCCTTTTCCAAGTTTTTCATCAAAATATGGAATTAGGTGTTTAGTGCTTAATTCTTCTTTAAATATGCCTTCTGGTTTACCAATGTGGCCAGCAATTAAAGGGATTTCACCTTTTTCTATGACGTATTTTAATGTTTCAAGAAGATTGTCTAATCTATATGTTTCTCCAATAACACCCTTTTCCATCGGTACATCAATATCACATCTCACAAATACTCTTGTTCCTTGTTTAATAGATGCACTTGTTAAAGACTGCATGAAGATATTCTAGCATTTATTGGTTTGGCTTTATAAATTCTTAGTAGTATAACCAAGAAAAATATTAGAAAAGGAGATGTTGTCATGAGTAAGAAGACGGGTAATACTGTCCAAGACGACAAGCTAACGAACGAGAAGCTTGGTGCTTTATATCGCAAGGTTTCGGAAATCGTTCGTCGTTTAAACAAAGGAACTATTGAGTATGCCTCTGTGATGCTAAGCCTTCAGAAAATTATTGAGGGTAAGTGGGGATGGCTAGTCTGTAGGACCATTAAAATTGGTACTCACAGAGATGGGAAATCCTTGCTTAAATCCCTGAAGGAGTTAGGTGCATGGATGATTGAAGGAGATGATGGTGTTTTCAACGAGATAAAGTTAAGTAAATTCAAACAGTCCTTGGATCTTATGGTTGCCTCTGTAGAAGAGTTAGGATACCCACAAGGTACCACGACAGAAAACATCTTCAAAGCTGGTATTGAGCAAGGTGGGGATCTGTGTCCTGCCGAAGCAGCTTCGTATTATATCTTGCAGCATGGAAATGATCTAAAACCTGGAGATAGTTTATCCTTTGCAACGGAATCTATTAAAAACTCTGATGGTGCTTTTTACCTGTTCCATGTCAAGAAACTTTGCGGTGTTTATTGGCTCAGCGCATTCTACAGTAAGCCTACTCACTTCTGGGGTGCTAGTAATCGCTTCGTTTTCGTTTGTCGCAAGGAGAAGGCTCTTTAGACTTGATCTTTGTACTTGGAGCTTGCTTCACAGTACTCCGTGTTTTTGGATTTTCTACACCAAAGCACGGAGTCTTTATTCACTCATCATAATAGCCATATCAACAAGTCTATTACTGTAACCCCATTCATTGTCATACCAAGCAAATATCTTAACTAAATTCTTATCTATAACCTTAGTCATAGATAAATCTACTATTGCAGAGTAGGGGTTTCCAATAATATCTGAAGATACAATGGGTTCATAAGTAACTTGAATAACATCCTTGTAAATTGGATTTTTAGAAGCTTCTTCAAATGCTCTATTCACTTCATCTTCAGTAACATTCTTTTCAACTAACGCTGTAATATCAGATAAAGATCCTGTAATAATTGGGACTCTAAGAGATACTCCATCAAACTTACCTTTAAGATTAGGCATTGCTTCTGTTGTTGCATCTGCAGCCCCCGTAGTTGTAGGTATTATATTATAACCAGATGATCTAGCTCTTCTTAAATCTACTTTTTCTCCTGTTGGAGGACTATCTACAACATTTTGATTATTTGTTATTGCATGAATAGTACTCATTCCAGCTTTAACAATCTTAAAATTCTTATCAAGAATAGCTAATACTGGAGAAATACAGTTTGTTGTACAAGAAGCATTAGAGATGGCATTTTGACCCAAATATTGTGAATCATTTACCCCCTTCATAAACGTTTGAATAGTTCCACCTTTTGTTGGAGCAGACACTATAACTTTCTTAGCCCCTGCTCTCATATGTTCTAATGCACTATCATCTTTAGTGAATCTTCCTGTACATTCCAAAACAACATTAATATTTAAATCTTTCCACGGGAGTTTACTTGGTTCTTTTTCTGAAATTACTAAAGTCTTCTTTCCACCAACAACAAGATAATTTTCATTTCCTTTAATATCAAAGAAATCCTTTTCTCCTTTGTTATCCTCAAGTTTAATCTTTTTGCCATCTTCTTCTAAATATATTTCTTTATCATAAACTCCATAAACCGTATCGTATTTAAGAAGATGAGCTAGTACTCGGGGATTAGTTAAGTCATTAATGGCAATAACATCTGCTCCTTTTTCAAGAGCAATTTTAAAAGAAGATCTTCCTATTCTTCCAAATCCATTTATTGCAAGTCGGGCAGTCATGTTTTAATTCTACAACATTAGTATAAGTAATTGATGTACTTGTCTTATCTTATTGCTTAATAAGAGAATTTAACCAAGTCTTTAACATTTCCTTGGGCATTGCACCCGTTTTTCTATCTATTTCTTTATCGTCTTTTAATGCTACAAATGTTGGAATACTCATGATATTGAACTTAGATGCAAGCTCTGATTCTGCTTCCACATCAACTTTTTGAAACTCTATCTTTCCTTGATAACCTCCTTCAATTTCTTCAAATACTGGAGCCATTATCTTGCATGGTCCACACCAATCTGCATAAAAGTCTATTAATTTTATCATTACAAATCTCCTGGATTAAAAATATATTTACTAAATTAAAACTGCCGAGATCTATGATAACATAATCTTTGTTTACTCACTATGAAGAATACTTCAAGAAGAAAATTTACACCTCTTGTATTGATTTTAATGCTTGTTGTCATTGTTTTTATCCTTGGAGAAGGATTTTTTAAGAGAATATTTAAGGAAGAGTTTCTTGTTAAAGAAGATTTAACAGAAAAGAACTATTACTCTACACTTTTAATTAATAATTTAAATAATTCGGGAAGTTCCCCAGATTTAAGTATTTTGTATTCTAACTGGGAACCAGGAGAATTGTATGGTACAGCCAACCAGCCTGGTATATCAGGAGAAAGCGGTCTGGTGGTAGATATGAATTCTGGAAGGATAGTTTATGAAAAGAATTCGAAGCAGATATTAAAAATTGCAAGCTTAACTAAGATAATGACTGCAGTAGTTGCCTTGGAGCATAAAAATGTTGATGAAGAAATTATTGTATCTCAAAAAGCTGCATCTATTGGAGAAAATATTATGGGAATATCGGAAGGTGAAGCGTATACGTTAGAAGAGCTTCTTTATGGATTGATCTTAAATTCTGGAAATGATGCTGCTTATGCAATTGCAGAAGGAGTTGCTGGGAATTCTGACACTTTTGTTAAGTGGATGAATATGAAAGCAAAGGAATTAAGTTTAGATGATACATATTTTACAGATCCTTGTGGTTTAAATGATGAAACTTATTCAACTTCAGTAGATTTAGTTAAATTATCCAGATATGCAATGCAAAAAGAAGAATTTAAAAAGATAGCAGGTACAGTTAGCATAGACCTTCCATATTCTGAAAAACATAAATATATTTATTTAGAGAATCAAACAAATCTTTTAACTACATATCCAGGAGTTGCAGGAATAAAGACAGGATACACAGAAGAAGCAGGGTATTGCTTAGTTTCTTATGCAAAGAATAATGATATTGAGTTAATTGGAGTGGTTTTAAATAGCGAGAATAGGAAGTTTGATATGATTTTTATGCTCGATCACAGTTATTCCACATTGGGAGTTGTGATCGAGCATCCTTTACTTCAATTTTATTAGTTGTTCATGGGTCGCATTACAGAAGCTACACCTCTTAGCACATAGCATTCTGAGTTCGACATAAAGGTGTCTCTCCTGGTTCTTGCAATTACTTTGTCGCCATTTCTTATTCCAACCCCTTCTTTTTTAAGCAATACTTTAGCTCTTGGAGCAATTTTCTTTGAGACTCTGGACAGTAGATTATTGATATATTTCTCAGATTTATAATCTACCCCATTAAATATTTCTTGAAAATCAAGTTCCTTGTCCTTTGACCTTAAAGTTGCTTGAAATGATACTTGTGCTATCTTGATGCACCCATTTAGTTTTTTTGTATGGGGCCACTTGTATACTACTACGTTTGGGAACCATATTAGAAAGACTGCTACTGATTTTTTGTGTATTAACACTGTAAGTTTTGTGTCTTCTCCTCCCATTATCTTTCCTTTCTTTTATTTATCGGAAGTAGTGTATCAAGTTAGTATAAACTTTTCAAATAATAAAAATTACTCGGTTACATTTCTTATGATTTGTAACCGAGTATTGCAGTTAGATAGGTTCGAATTCTAAAATGCAACCTGCGTTTAGTACCCATAATATTTGATAGCATGCAATAGCCTTGTCTGCATCCCAGCCTCGTTGCGCCCTGAGTTCACTTTTGCGATAGGTTGTTGTTACTAACTTCAGTTTCTTAAACTCTTCAACTTCTTGGTAGTTCTCAGGATGTTCTTTAGCATACTCGTTGAGCTTCTTCTCAATTATCTGTTGTAATGTCCTGTTTGATAATAGAGAAGATCTTAATTCCCTCTCTAAACCACCGCCATTCGATTGTATTTCTATGTCTTCTCTACTACCGTCTTGGTTGAACATTTGGTACGCGTGAAATATACCTTGTTTCCTGTCTATCGTGGTTAACAAACTTAATTCAAATGTTTCGGATGCAGTCAAGTTGTTAATTGGAGTTACGACTACAGAGCGTATTTCTTCTCCAAGCTCAACGTTAAAGTGGATATCCATTTGGACCATTATTGTGTGCTGAGAAGCGTCTTCTTGAGAACCTTCCTCTAACTTACCCTCTATTAAAGTCATTTTTCCTTCCCTTCTTTTCTATTTGATTTTCTGGATTATAGCAATAAATATCTTGTATTTCAACTCTATAAGCTTTGATAAATAAGTATATATTTGTAATAATAAAGATATGGAAAACAATAAACATAAAAGTATATTCCCTTTAGTTATAATATTTTTATCCATTGGAGTTCTTGTATTTGGAGCTTATTGGTATGGTAAACAATCTTCTTTAGAAAATATAAGGAATGAAATAGAAAAACAAAAAGAAGCTGAAGAATCAAAAGAATCTACTTCTTCAAAAGAAGAAGAGAAAAAAGATGAAGAAAAGGGTGAGGGGGAAGAGGAATCTGAAGAAACAGAAGAGAAAGACACAGAAGAAGAAATAAAAACAGAACTAAAGAAGCTATTTGCTGTTAAATATGACAAAGAAATTGAAGACGTGAATGTAACAGTAAGTCAAAGAAAAGGAAATTACATTGTCGGGGGTGTTAAATTTGCTGGAGAAATGGCTGGAGGGTACCTACTTGGAGCTAAAGTTAACGGAGAATGGAAAATAATATTTGATGGTAATGGAACTATTCCTTGTAGTTCAGTAGATGAAGTGAGCTTTCCGTCTGATTTAGTTACAGAATGCTGGGACACAGTAAACATGGAATCTGTTGATAGAACAAGGTAACTAATAACCAACATAAATTTTAATTTCTCTAGAGTTAATAGGTGATATCATATCTTCGTGTCTGAAAATAATTCCGAAAATAACTCTGATCTTTTTAAAAGACTTAATCCTCAGCAAATAGATGCTGTAAAGCATTTAAATGGCCCTGCAC
>JBAQUF010000040.1:0-18721 GCA_049297375.1 Patescibacteria group bacterium | reverse complement strand
CCATGGAAGCGCTCTACCAACTGAGCCAACGGCCCTGAGTAACAAATGATTATACAACAATCTAAAGCTTTTTATTCAAAGTTATAACTCTACCTTTATTAAACACCATCCTTCTGTTAGGAAGATTCTCAATATTGTACTTCTTTACTACACTTTTAACTTCTAAAGATGATTTCCTAGGTATACGTTCCAATGCAGAATATATCTTACTAAGAAGCACATCCAACCCCTCCCCTGTTGCTGAGGATGCCCCAATAACCTCTACCCCTAACATGGCTAATCTACTTTTAATTTCCTCAAACACATCCCTCACTTCAGTTACATCAATCTTATTAACAACAGTTATAGATTGTTTGCTATCCAAATCATGACCGTACTCCTTAAGCTCATTTCTAATCATCTGATAACCTTCTATAGCATTATTCACAAGATCCTTGTTTCTACCACTCATTGGATCTATTAAATGAACTAAAAGTCTTGTTCTTTCTATATGCCTTAAAAACTCATCTCCTAAACCTTTTCCTTGTGAAGCTCCCTCAATTAATCCGGGAATATCAGCAAATACAATATTCCTACCTTCCTCTATTTTGCATATTCCCAAGTTGGGAGTAAGAGTAGTAAATGGGTAATCAGCAACTTTAGCATTAGAGTTTGTCAATCTATTAAGTAAAGTGCTCTTTCCGGCATTTGGAGCCCCAACCAAGCCAACATCTGCAATTAGTTTTATCTCAAGCCTAATTGTTTTCTCCTCTCCTTTTGTCCCTGGAGTATACTGCTGAGGAGTTTGATTAACAGACCCTCTAAATTTATAGTTTCCTCTTCCACCGTGACCTCCCTTTGCGATCATTATCACCTGTCCCGTTTCAACTAAATCTCCAACCAAATCTTCTCTCTCCTCGTCTCCACCTAATTCGTAGATTAAAGTACCTACAGGAACCTTAATAAAGAAATCTTCAGCTGAAGCTCCAGTCATATTTTTCTTTCCACCAGGCTGTCCGGAATCAGCTTTAAATATAGACTTGGATCTAAAGTCAATTAAAGTAGATAAATTATTATCTGCAATAAAATATACACTTCCCCCATTTCCACCATCTCCTCCATCAGGACCACCTTTAGCAAGATGTTTTTCATGTCTAAAAGAGACTTTTCCATCCCCCCCGCCTCCAGCTTTTATTTTTATTTCTACAACATCAACCATACTTTTAATTATAACCGATAATAAAATAAATACTCACAATAAATAATAGTGACAATATATGTTACTGTGTATAATTTAATGGGTCTTGAGAAACACCATTGTACTGTACCATAAAGTGTACATGTGGCCCAGTAGATCTACCTGTACTTCCCATTAAACCCAACTGCTCACCTCTTCCAACTTTATCTCCATAGCTAACATCAAGTCTGCTCATATGTCCATAGATAGTTTCAAAACCATTTCCATGATCAATTCTAACATGAAGACCAAGACCAAATGGGTCCCACCCAGCTCTAATTACAGTACCGCTAGAACATGCAAAAAGTGGAGGCATTCCCATATTAGATGGAGAAGCTATATCCACACCGTTATGATACCAAGTATAATATTGAGTAATTATCCTAACCGTTGTTGGCCATACGCATAAATTTTTATTTGCCTTGGCTTGAGTTCCAGATCCAAATGATGATGTAGGTACGTATACAACTGGTAGAGGAATTTCTGGTATCTTTCCTCCTGGTACAACTAACTCTGTTCCAACTGCAAGCTTAGACGTATCTAATATATAGTTAAAGTCAGCAATAGCTTGAGGAGCCACATCATACTTTTCAGCAATTGATCCAATTGTATCCCCACTTTCAACCTTATGAATTAAACCTGATATTGGTGGAATAGTTAACTCCTGTCCAACACTTAATATAGATGAATCTGTAAGTCCGTTAATATATTTCAATGCGTCTATAGATACCTTAAACTGGTTGCCAATTGTATATAGAGTATCCCCAGGTTGAATAACGTAATCAATTGGCTTTGTTCTTCTTTCTGACGGAAGAGTAGTAACTGCCATTTCCTTCTTAGGAATAATGTCTGTGGTATTTTTTAAATAATCTGCACTAACGGGCTTATTAACTACCAAAGTTGAACTGCTAAACACCTCTCCAAACACAAAAACAAGCAAAGAAAATCCCATTACAAACCATGTAGCAATGGGTCTTCCTAACTTTCCTCTGGACCATATTAACTTTTTGGTAAGGAAATCTTTAATTTCAGATGGAATTGCAATCAAAAACACTATTATCTTGATAACAAGAACTACTAGCAACCAAAGTTTTTTAAAGGCATAAGAAGTTAGAGACCGAAAGAAATCCGACCATAAGGACAAGAATTGTTCTATTTTATTTCGCCCTGACGGTCTAAATCCCTCAAAACTAAGTTGGAAAAATCTTTTTGACGAAGGGCGTTTTATTGTAAAAGCCATTGTATTAATATTATCCCATTATTTAGCGGACGCGGTAAATTCTACCAATTATACTAAAATGTGGCAAATATGAAAAACGCTTAGCTTAAAGATTACTTATTTAACCCCACCCTTGTTCAAGGATTCAAGAAACTCTTTGTTGCTTTTAGTCTTTTTTAACTGGTCTATTACAAGAGGGGTTGCATCCCTATCATCAAGAAGGTCTATCATTCTTCTCAATCTGTAAACTTTTTCTAAAGTGTCTTTATCTAGAAGATCTTCCTCATGTCTAGTAGCACTTGCTTTTATATCAATAGATGGGAATATTCTTCTTTCTGAAAGAGATCTATCAAGTCTTAACTCCATGTTTCCAGTACCCTTAAATTCTTCAAAGATAACATCGTCCATTCTTGATCCCGTGTCAACTAAAGCAGTAGCAATAATAGTTAAACTACCACTGTTTTCAAGGTTTCTAGCTGCTCCAAAGAAGTGCTTTGCAGGATACAATGCTGCAGGATCAAAACCTCCTGTTAGAGTTCTACCAGATGGGGGTGCAACCATGTTATAAGCTCTAGCAAGCCTTGTAATAGAGTCTACGAGTATAACTACATCCTTGCCAATTTCAGCTAATCTCTTAGCCTTTTCCAAACATAACTCTGATATTCTGGTTTGCTCCTCTGCCTTCTCATCGAAGTTACTTGCGTAAACCTCCCCCTTTACACTTCTACTAAAGTGAGTAACTTCTTCTGGTCTTTCTCCTATTAATGCTACAAGTAAACTAATTTCTGGGTAGTTTGTTGTTATACCATTAGCAATATCTAAAAGAAGAAATGTTTTTCCAGCTTTCGGAGGAGCTACTATCATTGCTCTTTGTCCTTTTCCAATTGGGGATATTAAATCAATAAGTCTAGTGGATATAACATCTGGTTTTGTTTCCAACTTTAACCATTCATCAGGAAATATTGGCGTTAGTTTAGAAAACACTGGTCTTTTTCTAGCATTTTCAGGATTCGTACCACCAACAGTTTCAATCTTTAATAAAGAAAGGTATCTTTCATTTTCTTTTGGAGGTCTTGCTAAACCCGTAATAACATCCCCCATTCTTAGATTAAATCTTTTTATTTGAGAATGACTAATATAGGCATCTCTTGGTAACTCATCATCTGTTTTCTCACTTTGTCTAATAACTCCGTAGTCAGTTAGAATTTCAAGCATTCCTGTTATTCTTATTGTGTCTCCATTATAACTACCACCATAACCATTACGTCCATTACCATAGCTTAAGTTCTTATCAACTTGAGAATCTGTAACAGACACAGCATCCTCAGTGGAGGGGATATCATCCACTACAGGAACATTAGACGTTACAGTAGCAGTCTGCTCATCCACAATTTTTCTTCTTCCAGTATCTTCTTTTTGTCTTTTTATAGGCATATTTAATATGTGCGCAACAAGTTACGCTTGAAATTTATACTTTAAAAACGTGAGAAATTTTTGCATATTTTTGGAATTTGTTCTTTTAACTCAGGAGGAAATCAGAAGTTTCCAACTCATTTTGAATAATAGACTAAAAAAATAAATTCAGCAAGTGTTGTAATTATACTTTAACAAATTTCCTAAAGATGGGAGATAGCCACTGCCCCGAGCTACCTCCCAACTTCAGGACTCATTCTTATTGAATAAGCTCTGCATTTACTACAAATCTTTTATCATAAGTGTTTCCATTCCAAACTCCACCACATGTAATTAATGTCATGGCAGATTTGTCTTTATCAAACACTTCAAAAACTTTTAATCTCTCTGGATCATCTATATCTAGGTAATAAGTATCTACTACTGTGTAGACATAATCCTTACCATAGCTATCAAGTACGGATACTTTATCACCTAGTTTTATATTTTTCAACCTATAAAACGCAGCAGGGTTTCCTAGGCTATTATCATAATGGGCGTTTATAAGGAGGTTGCCGGTTTCAGCAGGTCTAGCACTCTTTTGGTACCAACCAGCTACGCTCCAATCCTTAGGAGTTTCCAAATAACCATTTAAATCCACCCCTACCGGCTCTATGTTAATGTTTATACCTAAAGAGTCAATTAAAAGCTTTTTAGGAGTTCCATATATTGGATGAAGCTCATCTGCAAAAACAGAATACTTCTCTACCTCAACTATATTTTCTTTTTTATTAGAGAGATTAGTAAAAAGATCAGGTAGTTTAAATTTAATATTTAAGTTCGTATTGTTTAAATTAAAAATGTTTGAAAAAAGAATTAAAGATAATAAGGAAAACAGAACTAACAAAGTTAATGTGAGCATAAGAAACTTTTTATGATTTATTGATTTGGATGGTTTAGTCATGAGATAATGTTTAGGCAAGAGACAGAATGGTCGCGTAAGGACAAGCCAAACCCAACCATTCTGCCTCCTGCCCAAGCAAGAGGCATTAATTATTTACTAAATTTCTTCTTGGTTATAAAACCAATCGTTAAGAATCCTAAACCAACTATTGCTAAAGTATCCACTGCTCCAGTCTTAGGAAGCTCGGAAGGTTCTATGTTACCGTAGCAAACAGTAGCTGTGTCTGAACCTTCATAATCATCTTCCCATCTAAGCTCTACTTTATTTACTACACATTTCTCAAACTTAACATCTCTATCGTATTCACTACCCTTTACCTTAGCAGTAATAATAAAGGTTCTTGTTTCTCCAGGATTAAAATCATCGAATTCTTCAGTTAATCCATTACCTCCAACCTTTTCCATTTCATCAGGTAAAAAGTCTTTGGTTTCCATGTTATCAGCATCATCAGTTTCATCATCACTTTTGTTTTTTACAGTAACTCTAAATTCAACTATTTCCCCTTCTTTAACATCTGTTACCTTATCTTTCCAAGATGTATCACCAGATGTTCTCACTTCTTTAGTGATTCTAAATCTTGTATTGCAATCATCGCATTCATCCTCACCGTACTGTCCAGCAAATACTGGCTTAGTAGATAAGGTCAAAAGTATTGATAAAGTTGCAAATATTCCTATTAACTTTATATTATTTTTATTCATCTATTTTACCTACTTACTAAATAGCATCAGAATTCATATACTTTCACAGTTATAGAATATGAAACTATTAAGTTGTACGGCAGGAAATTGGTACTCTACGTAAATAAGTTGATTTGTTAATAACCAACTTTGTAGAAGGATTATAGCCTAAAAATTATTCTTTGTCAACACTATGGGATCCTAAATGCGTGTGTTCTTTTGTTGGTTCTACAGCATTTACTACACTAGCCCTTGATTTCCTTTTACAGAAACCTACAAGAACTAATAGAATAAGGAGTAAAAAGAATCCTAAAAATTGAAGTAATTGCGGCCAATAAATTATCAGAACTTCGCTCGGCACGGTTTCCTTAAACAACCAACCGTTCGCCCAACCGTTAATCTTCACATGTCTTGCATCACAAACTTTAAGATTACAAACAGCTAACCAACCCCTATCAAAGGCCTGATAAAGTACCAAGGAATTATGGAAAATATCACCTTGTTTTAAGTAGTAGGTGAAATAATTAATCTTTTTTAAATCTGATAATGTAGAAAATCTAGAAGAAGCTATTTTTGTACTTTTGTTCACAAGTTTTATATTCTTTAAATAATCAAATGGAAAGAGGTACACCTCCAAGCCTTTAAGTTTGTTTTCCGAAATCTCCCCAACGTAGGAGATATTTTGAAAACCAAATGTATAACCATCATCAAAGTAATTTCCACTTCCTAGAATGAAGTACCTTAATCCAGAAGGTAGATTATTCTCTATTTTAGACTGAGTGTTTGATTTACTTCCTACAATGTAGAAAAACAAGGGTTCACCTGAAATATTTTCCGAATCAACTTTAACAAGGTAACTATTCCAATGAGCCAAGAAGGGTCTATTGTAGCTAAAACAAGCAGCCGACCTATTCTTTGCGTAGATTTGTAAAATATTATCTAGGGTATCTACTTTTCCAAAATCCATTAAACTATTTCTGCAATTTACCAAGCTCATATTTTCAACAAGGATACTTTCTACTAGCACCTTTTTAATACTTACAGTAAGTTTTTCGTCTTGAATAGAAATATTGCTTGTTAGATCGTAGTAAATGATATTTTCTCCATCAAAGATCTTTGCTTTTAAAGGAATATTGTTTTCAACAATAATGTAGTCACCTAAGTTTACACCTTCGATATTTGCACTAACTATAAAACTATCGCCCTTCTCACTTATCTCCCACTGCTTATTAAACCTATCTGTTTGGGTCATAAGGTCAATAAATGGGTAAATAACATCGTACTTCGACTTAGAATCAGTGTAGTAATTTCCCAAGTCAACATAGGCGTTGTCATAATCCGTTAAATCATAACCTGGACCCACATTTGGAAGGTCAAGGACAATTGAGAAAAATTTGTTAATTTCAAAGGAATGAGAAATTTTAAATACATCAATATTTTGGAAACTCTTAACAAGAGCTATATCAGTACTGTTCCTAATGATCTCTGATATTTGATCGTACTGAAGACCAGACTCCACCGATGTAACAGGATTCAAAGAGTAATCTATTACAAGGTAATCCACATCATATTTATCAAGTATCTTCTTAAAATCTTCAGAGTTTTGAGATTCTATTGCTCTTTTTATCTCCCAAAAGTAGCTTTCACTCTCCTTGCTCCAGACATCAAAAGTTCTTGATATAACAGGCTGTTCTATTCCATACCACAAGAATCCTGAACCATCATATCCCCAATTGTTTTGGAACCATCCCCAGAAGGTATAATCAGGCAAAAGAGCAATTCTACTATTCTTATCTTCTCCTTTAAAGTATTCCATAAGCTGAATATATTGATCTGGAACTTTTATTTTCATTTGTGGAAGGAATAAATTTCCTTTTAGTGCTGGTATATTTATAAACAAAATGAGAGCAAAGGTTGAAATAAAGTACAAAATAATAGATAGATCTGATAAACGTCCTTTAAATAACAAACCTAAACTTTTGCTATATACAGCTTCTAAACCAAGAGCAAAGAAGTATGCACAAATCAAAACGTAAGGAAAAACAAATTTGGTGAAGGGAGACCTAAATATTTGCCCTAGCATGGAAGCTTTTCTTAGGTATTCCCCTGCTATGGATAAAGGAATTGTCCCACTTAAGAAAATAAATGATATGAGTACAAAAACACTAATGAGGGAAGTAGCGTATTTCTTTTTCCCAAATACCAATCCAATGATTATAAATACAAAGGGAACATACGATAAAATAAACGCATATTTATTGTTAAAGTAGCTTTTCCAAGAAGAAAAAAGGTAGTTACCGTCTGTGTCTCTTAGATCGTAATAAAAGTTTTCAAACCTAGCCAAATACTGTACTTTGCCCTTCTCTACGTTACGATTTATTAATGTATCTGTGGCCAACTGGTTGATCTTTGCCTGCTTGGCCAAATCTACTGAGGATCTTAAAGAGTAAATCTGAGGTAAAATCCAGAACGAATTAATAATAAATATAACTAATAGTGCAGAAAAAGTATTCTTAATGTAAATGGGTACCTCTTTCTTGCTACCAGATACAACCCTTTTTATAACAATACCAAGTGCTATTAAAGAAATAACTAGTACATAAACTAAAAACTGTGACTGCTGATAAGCTTGAGGTGTGGCAAGAATATTAGTAAGTATGAACAAAAGCAAACTCTTCTTTGAACGACTTTTATCTTCTATATAATTTATAAAAAATAAAATTTCCCATGGCAGAAACGCAAAAAATACTGAAAAAGGTTCGAACGGAAGTCCAAACATTTGTGCTGTTCCCAAATTCAAAATATAAAAAGTTGCTCCCAAAAGCACAAAGGGCGATTTTTTGGATTTAAATCCCAAGTAATTAAAGAGATTATAGGCGCCAATACCGCCTAGTAAAAGCACTAGGTGATGAAAAATATACCTAAGTAAGCTTTTGTTAATTACAAAAGACAGAAAGTACAAAAACAAGGCTCTAACTAAGTCAGCGGCATGAGCCATACCCGTTGGAAGACCAAAGCTTTGATACTCTTCCCAAACGGAGAAGAGTGATCTCTTTACAGCCAACCAAGGATAAAATTCTGTTTGGAGACTATCCCATCCAATAAGATAAGTTCCAGGAACATAATTTCTAGCAAATATGAAACCCACAATTCCGAGTAAAAATAATTCTGGGTAGTATTTTTTTAATAACTTAAGCATTAATTATTGATAAAAACTTACTAGCAGTTTTTCCCCACTCTCTTTCTTCCTTAACCTTCTCAGATAAATTTGACATTAAATCCCTTCTCTTTCTACTCTCAATTAACTTACCTATTTTATCAAACATATCTCCTGGTTTATTTAAGCTAAATATTAACTCATTCTTTTCTATTCCTATATCAGTCATAATTAATTTGATATCGGGAGTATCCAAAACACTAGATACTTCACTGGACATTAAGAACGGTCTATCGTAAGACAAGGCTAAGGAAAATGGTCCACTTGCGCTCATATGAGTTCTGTAAGGGAATACAACTACATCAGATGCACAATAGAAATCTTGAACATCCTCATCTGGGATAAATCCTGTATGAATAATATTCGGATAGTTTTCAATAGTATTTAATAAGTTAAAGTAATATTTTTGATAGAATTCTCTATCTTTTAAATTAGCACTTCTACCACCAGCAAGTATTAATTTAATAGAGTCATCACCAGTTTTCTTGTAGTAATTCACAAACTGCTTTGCAATCCAATCACTCCCCTTGTACCAAGTTAAAAAACCAAAAACCAAGATCACAAAATCTTTTTTTCTAAGACCGATTTTTGACCTTGGATCTGTAATTTCACAGTAATCAGAGTTGTCAATCATACCGTGGGGAATGACAAAAATTGGATTTTTGGTTCTAATTTCACATAATCTATCTTTGAATATAAGATCGTGCACAATAATTTTGTTTGCAGAACCTAGGAGTGTCCAATAGAAAGATTTAATACCTTTGTTTAATATCTTTATTTTTAAGGAATTATTCTCTAAACCCAGATGGCCACTTAACTCCCCAAGATCTTTTACAACTTGGTGGAGCAATAAAGATATGCTCTTATGTCTTACTCTTAAGTTCCTAATAAAGTTTGGAAACAGCAGTGTAGTTAACATATTCCCATATAAATTAAACTCGAAATGAACAAATATCTTGTTTATCTTTTTAAATTTATTTACCACTGAAACAATATTTTTGAAAACAAACCTATCATCTTTTCTCCAGCATCTAACGATGAGAATACCATCTTCCTCATAAGAGCAAGGTTTAGAGTTTGAAACTAAATCAGCTAATATTACTATTTTTCCACCAGTAGCTTCCATTTCTCTACCTAGCTCAGACACAAGATTATAGGTGTATTTCGACACACCATTTATGTTTCCCATTGAATCATTTTTATCAAACGTAGGATAGTTGGAAATAATAATTATATTCTCCGATTTATTGTATTTGTTTAAGGCAGTTATTTTCATTGTTTTACCATCTAATTGTACAAAAAATTACCACCTCTTTAAAGAAAGGTGGTAATTTTTGAAATTTGCAGATTTAAAAGTACAAATAACTTTATACTCTTAAGGCTGCGGAACTTGTGAAGTAGATTTTCATCTATTTTCTTCACAAGTTCCTAGCTTCTTACGGGTGAGGATTATTTGGCGGATCCTAGTATTTCTACAAGCTTTCCGCCCTTATTAGCACTTATAAAATTGGCGAGCTCATAAATGTAAGCTTTCCAATTTTCTGCACCACCAGGGATTGTCAAAGTTTTTAACTCTGCATCCCAAAGCTTAACCGGGTATTCACCATCAGGATGCCCAATGATCAAACCAACCAAAGCTCCTGATTCATCCGAATGACAGTATTGTGGCCCATTATTAATTGATATACATCGAGCTACAAATGCCATTACCTCATTCGGGTTACTCTGACTTCTGGTCATGAAGGTTCTTCCATCCGGAAATTCTTCAGGATTGGAATAACCAACTGACGTCTGATCCGTCCCTTCCGGCCAAGCAGGTTGAAAAGTCTTTGATCGAACAGCAGTATCAATCACTTGATAGACATCATCCCGTCCAATGACCATTAAGGATTTCTTCTCCACTACCACTTCAGTGGATTCTTCAGGGGTATCAGCAGTGGCGAGACTTGGTAATGTCGACTGTTGATTTGACCCAACCTTGTGGGAAAATGTGAACATCAGAAACCAAATCACCAATCCCACCAAGATGATAAGAAAGATCCTCAGAATCAGAGGACATTTCTTCTTTTCAACAAAAGAGGTGGTTGATTTTTTTGGTTCTGGAGCCCCTGCCGGCTTCGCATCAGTGTTATTCTGCGTTTTCGTAGTTTTTGCAATAGGTTTTGGCGTGCTGCCATTCCGTCGTTTAGCCTCTATATCTTTTTCAATTTTTTTAATATCAGGCTTTTTTTCTGGTTTACCAGAACTAGTCTTAGTACTCATTTTCTCTTCTCCTTTTTATTTATTTATTTCTTAGGTTTCCTCACCCATCCTGACAAACACGTATCTCTACATGGTCAAGACAAGTAAGGAAACCTGTTATTCATATTTCAAAGTACCCTATCTTAGTGTATTAGCATCTACACTTCCAAACACAAGTACAAACGCCAATACAATAAAAACAAACAGAAAGAATGATGCAGTATTAATAAGCAGTACCTTATCTCTCCATTACAGGTAGGATTTTACCCTTAAACAGAGATTTTGTCAATACTATGGGACCTAATATCTATTTACTTAGTAACTTCTCTTCTAAAGCTCTCTCAATCAACTCACACAAACTCATATCATTTTGAATTGCATATAGTTTGGCAAACTTCTTTAACGTTTTATCAAGTAAAATAGTAGTTTTTACTTTAACTTTTTTCTTTTCATTCATACTTATCCCCACTAAAAATAATTATCCACAACACATTTAAGACTTATAGGTCTGATGTATTTCCTAACAATAATAAATATACCATAAAGCTGTATTTATGTAAATATGTACAATCGACTAATCTACGTTAGATTACTAATGAAATTTCCTTAACACAACACATATTTATATACAACCCCTCAATCTTCATCGCTTGTTAAACTTTTTAAATAAGATAAATTAAACATTAAGTAAGCTATCATGCTTCGCCTGCTCGGAGGCATGGTTTTATTCCGTCTTTGACGGAATGCACGCTTCTAAAAACATTCTGCGTCCAGCGCTTTGTATGTCGCTTCTTGTGGAATGTTTTTTTAATTGTATTTAAAAGAAAAACTTAAGGAGTTATCAGTCCTTTTTCTTATCATTGCTACTCTTACCATTACCATTTATACCACTTGTACCACCAAATATTATCTTTCCAGCAGATGATTGAATAACTTTCAATACTTTTACATGAACATCTTGACCAACTCTATCAATACCATCTTCAACAATAACCATAGTTCCATCAGACAAATAACCAACTCCTTGTTTCTTCTCTTTCCCCTGCTGAAGTATCTTTACATCAAAATCTTCCCCAGGTAAGAGCATTGTCTTTAAAGAATTAATTAAATCATTGATATTTAGAACTTTAATTCCAGAAACCTTAGCCACTTTATTTAAATTAAAATCCAAAGTCATGAGCTTTACTTTCTTTTCCTTAGCATATTCAATGAGTATTGAATCAACTTCTTTTTCCTTTGTTTTAACATCAGGAATAATTACACTAGTCCTCTTCTTTAACTCTTTAACAACATCAAGACCCATTCTTCCTCTATTTCTCTTTACATTGCTTTTGTTATCAGAAAGTTTTTGAAGTTCATTAATAACATTTTGAGTAATAATTAAAGGTCTATCTATAAAACCAATCTTAACTACATCCAAAATCCTACCATCAATTAACACCGATGTATCAAGCAAAATAGCATTTTCTATCTCCTGCTTTTCTTTAATACTTTTTTCTTCAGCCTTCATTCTTTGTTTCTCTCTTCTTGCTTGTTGAATTCTTTTGGATTGTTGATCCCAAAAATCAGAAACGACTCTTGAAACAGCTGAAATAACAAGTCCCTCTAGCCAGTATTTTAACTTTATTAACAACAATGGAAATAAAAAGAAACCAAATGCTCCCATTGCTAAAGCAATAACAATTTCAATAATTAAGTGGTATCCAAGAAGTGGAAGGTCTGTAAAAAGAATAGCTCTGGATACACTAAATCCCAAAACTAAGAACATAGCTGTGTATATTATCCTAGATAAAAGTTTAAACTCCTTTGCAGAAGGTTTTTTTTGTTCGGCTGTAGTCAGAGTCTTTTTAACCATTTATTTAATTTTAGACCACAGGATAGGAAAAAACTACAGGTGAAGATAGTTATATAAAACTATCTAAGAAGGGATTTAGAAACTGCTTCAGATATGCTTCTTGTGTTATCCGAACTAACAACATTACCATAGCCAAGCTTTGTAGCCTCGCTTGATCTTTTATCTTGCTGAACTACTCTTCTTATCTCTCCGTTTAAACCACACTCTCCAAATGCTGCTACACCTTCTTTTACTGGTACATCTTTAACTGAGGATGCTATAGCTAAGCAAACGGCAAGATCAGCAGCGTACTCACTTACTTTAAAACCTCCAGCAACACTTAAATAAACATCATAATTACTTAAATTTAAACCAGCTCTTCTTTCCAAGATGGCTATTAATACTTGAAGTCTTGTATTGCTAAAGCCACTTGCTGTTCTTCTAGGGTAACCAAAAGATGTTTTAACAGTTAATGCTTGGATTTCAAAAAGAAGAGGTCTATAACCTTCCATTACAACAGTAACACAAGAACCTGCAGAATTAGCCATTCTCTGCTTTAAAAACATATCTGAGGGGTTCTTAACTTCCTTAATACCACTCTCCTCCATCTCAAATATTCCAACCTCAGAAACGGGACCAAATCTATTTTTATTTGTTCTTAAAATTCTAAATAAATGCTGGGAGTCTCCCTCTAAGTAAAGTACAGTATCAACAATATGTTCAAGAACCTTTGGACCAGCTACTACTCCTTCTTTAGTAACATGACCAACAAGTACAACGGGAACACCAATTTCTTTAGCAATGCTTGTCAACATTTGGGTGCAACCTCTAACTTGAACTAAAGATCCAGATGATCCAAGAAGTTCATCAGAGCTTAAAGTTTGAACAGAATCAATAATTACTAAACCAACATCTTTACTCTGCTCCATAGTTGAAAGAATGAGGTCAATGTTTGTCTCAGGAAGCATCAACAAATTTTCAGCAGTGTACCCCATTCTAGTAGCTCTAATTTTAACTTGATCAACACTCTCTTCTCCGCATACATACAATATATTTACATCTTTTAGGTTCTTGGAAATTTCAGTAAGGATTGTGCTTTTACCAATACCTGGTTCACCAGCTAAAAGCACTACTTGCCCAGGTACAAAACCTCCACCCAACACTCTATCAAACTCTTCAATTCCTGATGAAGTTCTTTTAACAGGTGTGGACATAACTTCAGAAAGTTTAACAACATGACCTGGAGATTTTAATAAACCTGATCCTAATTTAGGTTCCTTTGCACTAACAACATCTTCAATAAAAGAATTCCATTCACTACAACTTGGACACTGGCCAATCCATTGGTGTGAAGTATACCCACAATTTTTACAGGTATATACTGTCTTAAACTTTGACATAAATAAATCCTACCAGAAGATAATTAAGGACAGATTAAATTATTCTTCCTTTTTTCCTCTTGTACTTAGTGCAAGTTTTTGATTCTCACCATCAACTTGAATAACAACAGCTTCAACTTTATCTCCTTCTTTAAGTGGAGACTCGGCTTCTGATACATGTATTAAGCCATCAAGTCCTTTTTCTATTGTAACGAAGGCTCCAAAAGGCACTATCTTATTTACAACACCTTTAATTTTTGTACCTACTGGATACTTTTCTTCAACTGTTTCCCAAGGATTTGGTGTAAGTCTTTTAACACTAAGCGCTAGTTTATTAGACATGTCATCAACTCCAAGAACCATCACTTGTATCTTTTGACCAACTTTAAAATAGTTAGAAGGATGATTTACCTTTTCCCATGCAATTTCACTAATATGAACTAATCCTTCAACACCATCTAAGTCAACAAATACTCCAAAAGGCATTATCCCAGTAACAATTCCTTCAACAGTGCTTCCAATTGCAATTTCTGATAGTCTTTTC
This sequence comes from Patescibacteria group bacterium, assembly GCA_049297375.1. GTDB lineage: Bacteria > Patescibacteriota > WWE3 > UBA101185 > UBA10185 > JAAZNV01. Next base: position 4,035 of record JBAQUF010000040.1, on the reverse strand, counting down.
TTTCTCGATTCTTCACTATATGAGGTTAAAGCATCTTTTTCAGAAAGAACAAATCTATTTTTCTCTTTATCAAGTTCAATAGCTTTAACTCTTAAAGATTTTCCAGATAATACTTTTAATGATTCTTTAAGTTCGGTTTCACTACCAGCTGCAAATTTTGCAACATCATTTGCAAAGTGAACTCTGTCTAAATGAGAAAGGGGAATAAAGCCCCTTAGGCCTAAACAATCACATAAAAGACCACCTTTATTGTATTCAATAACCACCGCATCAAGAACAGATCCTGTTTCAAATGCTTCTTCAGCATCTTTCCACTTTTTATCCTTTTCTGCTTTTTTAAGAGATAAAACAACATAACCTTGTGCATTTTCAGCCTGTACAACTTTAGCCATAACTACATCACCTGGCTTTAATGTTTTATAGGATTTATCAGCATCAGATAATTCCGATCCTGTAATTATTCCTTCTGACTTAGCACCAACATCAATTAACACCTCTCTGTGATTTGCACTAACTACTATCCCCTCTATCATATCTCCAGGGTGAAGAGACTTTATCTGCAAGTCTTTATCAGATAAATATTTGGACATTGCAGATTCTTTATTACTAACTTTTTTTGCTTTCGTCATTTTAGGTTTAGATCACTTAAAGAAAATGAGACAGATAAACTGTTATTTCTTAAGCAATCAGAAACCCCCTTTCCGCCCTATAAAGGACAAAGGGATTATATATAAACAACGATATAAAAACAATAGAAAAGTTGCTACAATAGGAACGAGGACATATTAGAGTTTTAATTATTATATGACAATAAGAGAAATACAATGTAAAACATCTATAGGAAAATGCGGTTTTCCTGGCGGAGGCTGGTCAATAAACCCATATGTTGGGTGTGAACATGCTTGTGAGTATTGTTATGCAAGATTTATGAAAAGATTTACTAACCATGAAGAACCTTGGGGAGAATTTGTAGATGTTAGAGTAAATATTGCTGAAGTTTTAGAAAGAGAACTTAAGTCAAATAAGTATAGAGACTCGAACATATACATAGGAACAGTTACAAATCCTTATCAACAATCCGAAGAAAAATATGGATTAACTAGAAAAATATTAGAAAAGTTAATCAACTACCCTACCACGGTAAGTATCCTTACTAAATCAGATTTGGTACTTAGAGACTTGGATTTAATTAAGAAATTTAAAAATATAGATATTAATTTTACATTCAATACTTTGGATGAAGATTGGAGAAAACATGTTGAACCAAATTCTTCTACTGCAGAAGAGAGATTAAATGCAATGAAGAAATTATCTAGCAAAGGTGTAAAGGTTATTGCGATGATGGGTCCTTATTGGCCATTTTTTACTGATCCTGACAAGATATTTAAAGAGTTTAAAAAAGCTGGGGTAAGCTATGCATTCTCTGAAAGTTTTAATACAACAGGATCCAATTTTTTAGGAGTGGAAAAGGTATTAAAGAAATATCATCCAGATAAACTTAAGAAAATGAGAGAAATATTATTTAATCACAATCTGTTTGAAGATTTTTACATGGAAGCTGAACAGAAAGTTGATGAAGCATCAAAGAAGTACGATATTCCAGTAAGTATATACTTTGGTGTTGGACATGCTGCAAAGTTTAAAAAATAGGGAAAAATTAGGGATTGATTTTTTTAATTTATCAATCCCTTCAAAAACTAAACTAAGATGTTAAAACAGTAAATCGTGAGACTGTTTTAAAGGATCCTCGTCGTTCTTTAGTCGAGAAGTATCCTTCAACGCGATCACTAAGTGTATCATTAATTGCGTTGTAGATGTAACCCTTAAAAAGCCAACTATCACCACTACCATCTTCCCTTTCTATAGAGTCTACTAAAATGAGCATCCTACCCACACTGGTTTCAAAAGTAACAGTGATGTTGGGGTTGTCCCTTGACCTAAATAAACTGAACATTAGATCCATTCTTGAAGGACCACCAAAAATATTGTACCTCGCCTCAATAATTCGTGCCATACAGCACCTCCTATATATTTTGCCTCTTATTCAGGATAGAAGCTTCCTCTTATCTAGAAAACTAGACGACCTACACATTCATGCAGGAATTATTAAAGTGATTATAGAGTAATAATTATAATTAGTCAAATACTACAGGGTTATAATAATGGGGTAATAAATATTATGAGCAAAACCCCGGCGACGCCCTATCTTCCCAAGAATTTCTCTAAGTATTTTCGGCGTAAGTGGTCTTAACTTCTCTGTTCGGAATGGAAAGAGGTGTTACCCCACTGCCATCATCACCGGGATATTACTCACAATAAATTTTCAAAGATGGTTCTCTGAAACCTGACCAGAAAGTCTATCTAGTTCAATTTACCCGTATGGATAAATCTAAAGTGCGCTTAACATTAGTACTGCTCAGCTGAACACATTACTGTGCTTACACTCGCAGCCTATCGACCTGGTATTCTCCCAGGAGTCGCGTCCAATTAAATTGGATGAACCCTAATTTTTAGGTATGCTTCGTGCTTATATGCTTTCAGCACTTATCAAATCACAACATAGCTACCCAGCAATGCTTCTGGCGAAACAACTGGCACACCAGAGGTTATGTCATTCCGGTCCTCTCGTACTAGGAATGAGCCCTATCAGAGTTCTACACTCATTGTGGAAATGGACCGAACTGTCTTGCGACGTTCTGAACCCATCTAACGCGCCATTTTAACGGGCGAACAGCCCGACCCTTGGAACCTGCTCCAGCTCCAGGATATGACGAGACGACATCGAGGTGCCAAACCTTACCGCCGCTATGGACGCTCGGGTAAGATAAGCCTGTTATCCCCGGGGTAGCTTTTATCCGATAAGTTCCGGGCCTACCACTAAGCACTCGGAAGATCACTAAGTCCCACTTTCGTGTCTGCTCGACTTGTATGTCTTGCAGTCAAGCTCCCATATACCTTTACGCTTACAATGCCATTTCCATCGGCATTAAGGGAACCTTTGAGCTCCTGCGTTACCTTTTAGCAGGAATCCGCCCCAGATAAACTGCCCGCCAGGCATTGTCCCTTTCGCAGGTTATGCGAAATGGTGAGACTCTCGATATTAGCAGAGAGGTGTTTCATTGACGTTTCAAACCGTTGGGTCCAAAACTCCCTCCTACACTACACAACTAAAACCGATCATCAATACCAAGCTACAGTAAAGCTCCACGGGGTCTTTCTGTCCAACAATGAGTAACCGGCATCTTCACCGGTAGTTCAATTTCACCGAGTTAGTGGTTAAGAGAGCGCTCAGATCGTTACGCGTTTCGTGCGGGCCGGAACTTACCCGGCAAGGGATTACGCTTGCTATCTTCACCTTTTAATAAAGGTTCTGAAAAAGATTTCCCTTTAATAATCTTTTTCCTGCATGTCGCCATGCAGACGCGACTATCTCTTCACCCTAAATACAATTTTAAGATGTTCGACGTATAGTCAGTGGGGATTCCAATAATAAATTATTGGTCTTTCCTGCTGATTGTCTGCACTGTGAGCATTTTCAGTTATATTAAAATAACTAGCTACAGATACTACAGAGATCCCAGCATATAGTCGAATTTTACTATGGCGGCGCGATTTACCATAGAACAGTTCACATTTGTTACTTCACTTATTTTCATAAGCTGATCCGAATATTTCTATCGGATTCTATGCATCGCTGCATAGGTCGGACTATATCATCTTCAATTTTTAATTGAAGCCTGGCGTATAGTCTCTGAGGATTCTTTCGCAATAATATTTTCCTTTGTATATTTTCTCTTTCTTCCCTTTCCCTCATTTATTCTTTCTCTTAGATCTAAAATCTTTAGAAAGTTTGAATAACATAAAGGTCTTAAAGAAGAAATACCCACTATCTCTTTAAATAGTAAATAATTTTTCTTCTTTGATTCAGAAAGAAAAGAAAACTTATCAAAGAAAGGTAAAATATTAGTAATTATGTCGCTTGGTTTTGTTACATCGTAAGAGAAAAGGTTGTCACATTTCCTTTGTTTAATAATT
>JBAQUF010000039.1:0-10990 GCA_049297375.1 Patescibacteria group bacterium | reverse complement strand
TCCACTTTGTATATGTAATTTCTCTCCATCTGGGATATATTTTAACTTCTTTATTTAAAACAGCGTCTAAAGCAGGCTTCTTTAAATTTTCAACTTTAATAAACCAGTTAGGAAGAACTGTAGGTTCAATATCATGACCGCCTTTATAACATACGGAGACTGTGTGTTCATAATCAGTATCAATTTTTACTATTAAACCTTTCTTTTGGAGATCTTCAACAACTCTCTTTCTACCTTCCTCAACACTAAGCCCTGCATAAGGTCCGGCAATTTCATTAAGCTTTCCATCAAGACCAATTACTGATTTAATTTCTAAATTGTGTCTTCTTCCTGCTTCATAATCATTTTTATCATGTGCTGGAGTAACCTTAACAACACCTGTTCCAAACTCTGGATCCACAAAATTATCACCAATAACCTTAAGCTTAAACTTACCATTTAATCCTTCTACTTCTATTTCCTTACCAATGTACTTTTTATATCTTTCATCATCTGGGTGAACTGCAACGGCAGTGTCTCCAAACTTTGTTTCTGGTCTTGTTGTTGCAAGAACAAAAGGTCCGTATTTCATGTAATAAAGAGGGTCTTTCCTAGTTACGTGTCTCAGCTCTAAATCTGCAAATGTTGTTCCACACTTTGGACAGTAATTAACAATATAATCATCTCTATAAACCATTCCTTCATTAACCATCCTTTGAAATGTTTCATAAACAGTGCTTATAACCTTTTCATCAAGGGTAAATGTATATCTTGTCCAATCAAGCCCAGGTCCCATGCTTTTTATTTGAGATTCAATTACTCCTTTATTCTCTTGTACAAAATCCCATATCTCCTTGTATAAAGAGTCTCTGTCATAATCAAATCTAGATTTACCTTTTTCTTTTAAATGCCTTTCGAACACAACTTGGGTCTCAAATCCTGCATGGTCTGTACCTGGAATCCAAAGGGTTGAGTAGCCTTGCATTTTCTTCCATCTTATTAAAATATCTTCAATAGCAAGCATAAGAACGTGGCCTGTATGAAGTTTCCCATTGGCATTTGGTGGCGGAAGAACAATTGTGAACGGCTTTTTATTCCTATCTATCTTCCCAATAAATATCTTCTTTTCTTCCCATTTCTTTTGTATCTTGGGTTCTTGAATTTTATGATCGTACTTTTTATCCATGTTATCCATAGTTATGGGTTGAGGTTATCATAAAAACACTGCTGGCTCAATAATAATAAGGGGTGGAGAATGATAATAAACCTAATCTACAAGCATTTATTGTGATAAAATCCAATCATGCGTTATTCCCAACTTATTGGAAAAACAAAAAAGGATATTCAAAAAGATGAGATAGGCATAAGTGCTCAATATCTCATAAGGGGGGGTTTTATCCACAAAGAATTAGCAGGTGTATATACTCTCTTACCATTAGGCTTAAAGGTAACGAGCAAAATTATTCAAATAATTAGAGAAGAAATGAATAAAATAGACGGTCAGGAGTTGAGTATGACAGCTATTCAAAACCCAGAACCTTGGAAGAAGTCGGGAAGGTGGGATGATGATATTGTTGATATATGGTTTAAAACACTGCTTAAAAATGGCTCTGAAGTAGGTCTTGCTACCACACACGAAGAACCATTAACTAAGCTTCTTTCACAACAAGTAAATTCATACAAAGATCTTCCTTTATACGCATTCCAATTTCAAACAAAGTTTAGAAACGAACCTAGACCAAGAAGTGGTCTACTTAGAGCAAGGGAATTTATTATGAAAGATCTTTACTCTTTTGATTTAGATAAAGAATCTCATGAAAAATATTATGAAAGAGCAAAACAAGCGTATGCAAAGATATGGGAAAGATTAGGAATTGCAGATCAAACATATTTAACATTTGCTAGTGGGGGAACTTTTAGTAAGTACAGTCATGAATTTCAAACTCTTTGCGAGAACGGAGAAGATACTATATATGTAGATAAAAAGAAGAAGATTGCAGTAAACAAAGAGGTATATAACGATGAGGTATTAAAAGAACTAGGTCTAAAGAAAGAGGATATGAAAGAAGAGAAAGCAATTGAAGTAGGAAATATATTCCCATTAGGTACAAAGTATTCAGAAGCTTTAGGATTAACCTACACTGATGAAAAAGGAGAAAAGAAGTCTGTTGTTATGGGTAGTTACGGAATAGGAATAGGTAGAGCTATGGCAACAATAGTAGAGTTAATGCATGATGATAAAGGAATTATATGGCCAGAAAATATATCACCATATAAAGTACACCTTGTAGGACTAAATCTTGATAATAAAGAGGTGAATGAAAAAGCAGAAAACATATATTCAAAACTTTTAGAAAACAACACGGATGTTTTATTTGATGACAGGAAAGAAGTAACTCCCGGAGAGAAGTTTGCAGATTCCGACTTAATTGGAATAACATACAGAGTTGTTGTATCTCTTAAGACAGAAGATAAGATAGAAGATAAGATAGAAGTAAAAAGAAGAAATGAAGAAAAATCTGAAATTATATCTGTAGAAGATTTAGTAAACAAAGTTTCCAACTAAAACTTACTCATTATTCCTAAGGAGGGGTTTACTTCTATATCTTTAAACTCCATTGGTTTGTTATTGAAATATGCTGCACTAGCAATATAAACAGCATTATCAGTGCAAAGTCTAAATGAGGGTACTTGTGTAACTACACTTAACTTATCTGCTTCTTTTTTCATTTCATCTCTTAGGTAACTATTTGCAGAAACTCCTCCTCCTAACATTATCGTTTTAACGTTAAATTTCTTTGCAGCTTTAATTGTTTTTTTAACTAAAACTTCAACTGCAGCTTCTTCAAATTCTTTTGCAATTGACTCAATAGAATATTTCTGCAATTCAATTAATCTTCTTGAAGCTGTTTTTAATCCTGCAAATGAAAAATCAAAATTATCTTGATCAAGCATTGGTCTTGGGAGCTTTCCTTTTATAATATTATCTTTGCACTCACTAGCTTTTTTAGAAAGAAGAGCTCCTCCTAAATACTTTGACAATCCTAAAAGTCTAGCAACCTTATCATATGCTTCTCCAGCTGCATCATCTAAAGTTCCACCAAGATATTCGAAATCTCCATGATTTTTCATTAAAACTAAATCTGTATGGCCACCACTAACTAATAGGACTACCGCAGGAAATAATACTTCTTGTGGGTTATCTACAAAATTTCCATATATATGACCAACTAAGTGGTTTACAGGAATAAGTGGTTTATTTAAAGATAAGGATAAAGCCTTAGCTGCTTCAATACCAACAACAAGAGATCCAATAAGGCCAGGTCCTACTGTAACTGCTATTGCATCTATCTCCTTATAACACTCGTTTATATTTTTTAATCCCTTTGTTTTCTTATACTTTTCAAAGCACTCGGAAATAATGGGGGTTATTGATTCAACTTGCTTTCTTGCTGCAATTTCTGGAACAATGCCACCAGTCTTCTCATGGAATTCTTTTGAAGATGCAACAACACTGCATATTTCTTTTACCCCATCTTCAACAATGGCTGCAGCTGTTTCATCGCAAGATGTTTCAACACCTAATATAGTCACACGAGAAATATACCAGCAAATTCTAATGTGTAAAAGTTAGTATATGTTAATTTGTAGTGGTTGTTGTGGTTTTAACACCTGTTAAGGTGCTTTTACATGCTTTTAAAGCTTCTTCTGATGTAATTTTTTGAGATTCTTTGCTACCAAGTACTCCATTAACTGCAGTTTGTAAGGCTTCTACTTGTGAGGTATTTCCTGCTCTCCCAGTAAAGTAACTACTTTTAGCATAAGGTGCTGTATCTAATACTGATTTTATATACTTAGAAGCAGATCCTGAGGATGCTTGGGAGCTTAAAGCTACACTACTAAAAGGAGCACCGTAAGCTCTATACTTTGAAGCCTCATTAAATATTGCCAATTGCTGGTCATCTTGAGTTAAGAAGTTTATTAAATCCCATGCTGCTGCTTGGTTTTCACTAGTTTTTGGAACAGCATACATCCAGAAATTAGCCCAAGAAGTAGGGGACTCCGCAACAGCTTGAGGAACTGCAGCAACACCAATATCCACAGTTGGGTTGGCCTTAATAATATCCAGTAGGTTCCATGTAGGGACGAAAATCATAGAGACCTTACCTTGAGCAAAGGCTTTAGTAGCTTCTGGAAAGTTCTCATCCCATATCTTATCCTCAGTTACAAACATTGTATAAAAAGAAAGTGCATCTTGAGCTGCTTTTGTATCTAAGTCAGCTGGAACATTAACATTAGCTTGGGAAAACATTAATCCAAGAATATCCGCAAAAAAGTCAATATTATCTGCTGTACCTATTGCAGCACCTGCTCTAACGAACTCTCCATTTTCAGTTTTAACTGTCAAAGCAAGGGCAAGTCTTCTAAACTCCTCCCAAGCTGTAGGAGGTGTAGCTTGATCTATTTCATCAAAATGTTGTTTATTATAGACAAGAGCAATACCATCATAATAAACAGGAACTGCAAGTATTTTTCCATCTATTACTGCACTTTGAGAGGCTACTGGATAAAAAGTCTGACTGTACTTTTCTGGCGTCATTAATGCAGGTGGCATGGGTGCTAAAAGATCTTTTATTCCAGAAACCCAACTATTGTGAACAACAACTATATCGGGAGATCCTGGCTGACCAATTCTATTTAAAACAGTTTCTTTATATAAAGAAGACCCTACTACAGATCTATCATCATACGTAACGGTTATGGTAGGGTTAGTTTCTTTATACTTTTGAATCAAAGTATCCATTACTTCAGGGCTTTCCCACAAACCCCACACAGATATAGATGCTGGCTTTGAAACTACCTTTCCGCCTCCAAACAAACCTCCAATAACAGGAAGATCCTTAAGAGTACATGCTGTTAAAAAGAATGGTAGGGCTACAAGTAAAATGGCAGTGATTTTTTTGTATTTCATTCTCTCAATTATATATACACTAAAAATTAAAATCCAGAAGACAAATAATAGAAAGCTATAGAGTTATTGAATAGATAAGCCAAGAATAATCCAAAACATGAGAAGTGTTTGATGAATAGTTAAAAAGTAGTGATCTAAGCTGCCTAATACTAGTATTTGAGCAAAAGATATAAGAAAAACATGAAAGTAACTTGAGTTTACTAATCTTTTTGAAACAAAGAACAAAAAGAGAAGAAAGAGTATAAAAGAAAATATCCCAGTTTCTGCTGCTATTAAAGCAAAAATATTATGTACAGGTTGTGTAAATCTAATATCTCTAGACTCGGGTACACACCTATCTATAAAAATAGTTAAATTATTTAGGCCTACTCCAAACAAAGGATACTCTTTAAAGATTTTATATGAAGATATAAGCAAATTTGATCTTCTATACAAAGATGGATTTATAGATTTAGATATCCTTGGAAATAAGGGGATTATGAGCATAGCTAAAGAAAATAAAGAGGTGATGAGCAATACTTTTATCTTCTTCTTATGGTCATTAAAATGCTTGTAGTGTGATGAGGGTACTAAAAGAAAGAGATGAATTATTAAGCCAAAGACAAATGCTAACCAAGACGAATAACTAAAAGTACAAAACAAGGCAACTAAGCCAAAGATAAAAGAGTAAACATAAAACTTTCTCTTTTTAATAAAAGAGAAGATCAAGATTAAAGATAACGCTAAAAATCCCCCAAAGGTGTTAGGATGCCTAAATAACCCATAAGAAGGAACAACTACATTACCTAGTAATGACTCCTTTGCTATACCCCATGTAGATGCAGAGTAAGGTTGTTCACCAAGAAACAAGTAATTATTAAAAATAGATCCTTTATTTAAGTATTGAAGTATACCAATTACACTTACTAAAAGGACTGACAAAGATATTGCATCTAGTATCTCAAAGAAGTAATCCTCCACCTTTATTTCAGTAAATGTGTATATAAAAATTAAGAAATAAAGAAATAATCTAATCCAAAAATACATTGATGGAACAAGTCTGGAAGCAGAAAGCACTGAAAACAGTGTTGATAGGGTAAAAAGTAGAGAGAATTGTATTTCTCTTCTCGTTAAGATCTTTTTCCAACTTACTCTTTTAACACAACCACTTAAAATCCATAAAATGACTATTACTAAAACTAGTATGTCTTGTATATATATTGTTGGAATCAAATAATCTACAAGTACTCCCCAAACATACGTATTTGACGTTATGAAATGTTTACCTAAGTTTAAAGGGATAAGAAGAACCAGTAAAAGAAAGAGCTTCTTTGATATGTTTAGTAAATAATCTTTATCTGTATCTTTTATAGTAATTCTTAACAATAAATTTCTAAGCAGATTTCTAGGCAAGTGAAACTAACTAGTTTTTAGATAATAAGAATATTATATTACATTTGTTTTGTTATTGTTTTGTGTTTTCCACAATAATCTTCAATATGATCTAGGTATATATAATACGTAGTACTAGTAATAGGGTGTGTTGATAAGTGTATTAATCCTTCTTCTGTTGTGACGGTAGCAAATACAAGTCTGCAGTGTTGTATATAACTTTATTTGTTGTATTAGCAATAGAAAACGGTGTTTTAACCCCACATCTCCTTTTATTTAAAGGGTTTTTAAGCACATTTTAAGTGTTAATAACATTTAAATTAATGTGTAAAACATTGTGGATAACTATGTTGCTTTATCCACAACAGAAAGTTAGTTTCACTTGCCCACACTCATTTGTTATTTATATACATCCACTACTTTAATTGTTAAATATTATTTGTTTAACGTTAACCACGTCTTGAGTAGTTTTGCCTGTTTGAGCCATTTCTGCTTGTATCTTATCAACCCCATACATTACTGTAGTGTGATCTCTCCCTCCAAGAAACTCTCCTATTGTCATGAATGGCATATCTGTAATTTCTTTCATGAGGTACATAGCCACTTGTCTTGGTATAACTAACTCTCTATTTCTTCTTTTACCTTTTAAATCCTGGGCTTTAACAGAGTAATAGAGGCACACTGCTTTAAGAATTTCATTAACATTTACATTCTTTGCCACCTTTTCTCTAATTGTTTGCCCTAAAGCTCTTGAGGCAAGTTCCACGTTTAGTTCCAATCCATTTGCTTTTGCATAAGTAACTACTTGCAGGTAAGCACCTTCTAACTCTCTAATGTTTGAGTCAACCCTTTCTGCTATGTAGTTAATAACTTCATTTGGTACAAAGTCCTTATTTTCGTCCCTTTTTGCTCTAAGTATTGCAGCTCTCATTTCCATATCTGGATTTTGAATATCTGCAATTATCCCACTAGAAAATCTTGATGTAATTCTATCTTCAAGGTTAGTAAAGTCCTTTGGTGGTCTGTCTGATGTAATAACAATTTGCTTGCCAGCCATGTATAAGGTATTAAATGTATGAAAAAATTCTTCTTGAGTGGCTTCCCTTCCAATAATAAATTGAACGTCATCTATTAATAAAACATCTGCTTTTCTGAACTTCTCCCTAAATTGATTTGTTGTGTACTGACCTTTCCCTTTTCCACTTTGTATTGCTTCAATAAGCTCATTAGTAAAGGCTTCTCCTGTGGTGTAAATAACTCTAGTGCCAGGTTTTGATTCTATTACTCTGTTTCCAATGGCTTGTATCAGATGTGTCTTTCCAAGTCCAACTCTTGAGTAAATAAAAACGGGGTTGTATAACTCCCCAGGTTTTTCGGCTACTGCAGTAGCTATTGCATATGCAAGATTATTGTTTTTCCCAATAATATAGTTTTCAAAAGTGAACTTTGAACTTAAGTTTGATTTGTGCCTTTTTTCTTCTATAACAACACTAGGATCTTTTTGTGAAGAAAATAAAGGACCCATCTCATCTTTTTCTTCTTTTTCTGCTCTGCCATTCTTATCTGTGCTTACCTTTACTTTTATACTCAAATTTTTCCCTGCAATATTTTTAATAGCCTTTGTTACAAGGTCCATGTGCTTCTTTTCTAAGTTCTTTTTAACAAAATCATCTTCACATAGTATTGTTACTGAATTGTTGTTTAAGGATTCAACTTGAGTACGAGCAACTACTGATTTATAGACCATAGGAGATATCTCCAATTCGACTTGGCCAAGAACCGCTCTCCAGAACTCTTTTGGATTTTCAAAAGACTCTATGTTCATATTATTTGTGGGAAGGAACTGCTTTGAGCAGTAGTGTTAGGGTATATTAGTTATCCACATTTATCAAGCAATGTGGATTGTTTAATTAAGGGATGCTGGTTTTTTCTTGGCTTCTTCAACTTCTTTATACTTTCTACGTAATGACTCTATATGAGTCTCATCTAAGTTACCAGGCAATGGGGAAAAGTCTGCAAAGTAGTCAACAATACCTTTTTTGAATAAGTACTTTGGAACTTTTTCGTCCCAGATAACAACAGTACTTATCTTTGCTTTTAATGCTGCCTCCACCCCTACAGGAGAATCTTCAAAAGCTAAAACATCTTTAGGTTTAAGCTTAAGAACTTTAAGTGCCTTTTTGTATATTTCAGGATTAGGTTTTATTCTTTTTACCTCATCTCCGCATATGATTAAATCAAAGGTATCCCTAATATCAAGTTTATCTACTACAACATCTGCTACAGATTTGCTGGTATTTGTTAAAAGAGCTAATTTAAAGGATTTTTCTTCTTTTAACTCATATACTAATGACCAAAAACCTTCTGTTGGTTCTATTTCTGATGTTTTTATTATCTCCACATACGCTTTGTTTGTTAAATCTGTTAGTTCATCAGCCTTTTTATCTGTAATCTCCTTATTCACTGATAGTATTGCTTTCCATGATTCAGATACTGGAAGACCGTCCAGTTTATAGTCCTTTGCATTAATATAACTAGCTTCAAGGTCTTCATCCAGTACCTTTTGAATAGCGTTTATCATTAACTCTTCTGTTTCCTTTACTACTGTTCCATCTAAGTCAAAAAATACTGCTTTTTTTCCATCTAGTAATTTTTTATACATAGTTTATCTCTTAATTTTATATTTAAATAACTTTTATTTCTAGTCTAATGTTTATTAATAAATTTGAGAGCCTATGTGTTTTTCTGTTAGTATTTACTTATGGAAGAAAAAGAATTTGAAGAAAACAAAAATATTAAATTTAAGTGTCCTAATTGTGGTTTTTTAGATAGAGACGATGTTATATTTTTGTGTAACAAATGCAGTCAGGTTGATATGGTATATAAAAATGGTGTCTACATGTGTCCATCATGTCTTATGCCTGGAGAAAACTTTGAATGCTTAAAATGTGGATCTAAAAAGGTAGTTATGAAGATAAAAGAGTAGTTATTCCACCTCGTTCTTATCGTAGTAGAGCCTTAAAATGTACTCAGCTGCTAAATGATCGTTTGTTCTTCTATGTTTTTCAGGTATTCCTAAATCTATTGCCTCCTCAAACGCTTTAATTGAAGAACCATACTCATTTTGCATTTCCACAGGTCTCTTGATGTTAGTTTTTAGCATCTTTGCAAATTGTCTAACTTCCAAAGATTCTGGTGTATCTTTATTATCTGACGTTAAAGGAAGACCTAATACAATTAAATCTATTTTATTCTCAATAACCACTCTGTTTATTCTCATAAGAGCATTGTTTAAGTTTTTAGACGGAACTATTTCTAGGGGAGTTGTTAGACCATTCCTACCAAGAGCTAAACCAATATTTGTTTTGCCATAATCTATTCCAAGAATAATAGCGGATGTTAGATTAAACTTTTTATTCATTCTCACTCCTTTTCTATGGTAATTTGTATTCTGCTGATATCTTTAGGAATACTTCTAAAGAACGGTACTACAGGGCTAAGATGAAATTCGTATGAATTAACATTTTTTATAGAACTTAGTATTGTTTGTGCACTGGATGCTGATTTGCCTTTTAATTCTTCCTTTATACTTTCTTCATTAATATCAGGAATAACAAATGTTTTAAGAGTAACTTGAATATCTGCTTCTTTTGATGTTAAGACACTGCTGGTTGAGTTTCCAAGAACTTCCACCTTAACATCTCTGTCTTGTTCTGATAATACAAAGCCTTCCGGAATTACATCTTTTACATATTCATCTATAAATCTATTTAACTCGCTTTCCATGTATGTCAGTCCTTCTCCACTTACAGTTTGTGTTAGAGATATTTTTTCTGATTCGTCCCCAACATTCTTTGTAAAGCTTTCTTTAACTAATTGAACTTGAGTTGATCCTGTAATTATTTTTTGTCCAGAACCTAGCTTATTTTTAATGTCATCCTCTGCTTTTTGTGTACTTAGTGTCTTTAGTTCGCTGGAAAGGTTAGTTCTGTCGTCTGTTGTTACTACCTTTACTTCTTCACTTTTTCCTCCATCTATTTCACTTTTAGTTTTTGCTGCAAGTTCACTTTTCTTATACCCAGAAACAACAAGGGATTTATCATCATCTATGTTAAAGGATTCGCCTACACTAGCAGCAATAATATCAACCGTTGCTTCTCCAGAGATATTTACACTTGGATCCGAGGAGTTTTCTGTACTGGCTGGAATATCGACATCGTCTTTAAGGTAATAGTTTAAGTCTGTAGATTTTCCCTCATACACAACTTTATCTCCTTCATCTAAACTTATTTCATCAGATGTTTTATTATAAATAATTATTTCTCCTTCAGCCTTTTCCCCTATGGTTTTTGTTCCGGTGGTGTCTTTTTCTAAAGTTGACTCAATGTTAGTTGATAAAACAGTTCCTCTAAGTATCTTACCTTTTACATCTGTTGAAGTATCGCTCTTAACCCTTATGGTTACACTTTTTGTTAAAGCTTGTGAGCGAACAGATATCTTTACGCTTGCTTTTGGTGCTTTTAATCCGTACCAAATAAAACTAACAACTATAGTAATTAATATAAAGATAGGAACAAATACAGCCTTTTTGTTTCCAGACAACCTTTTCATAAAGTTTAGTGGTTTAATATTAAGATTCTTAATTCCTGGAATACTAGTAGGTAAAAA
>JBAQUF010000038.1:0-4480 GCA_049297375.1 Patescibacteria group bacterium | reverse complement strand
GGAGTTATAAATAATGCAGTTGAAATAAAGAAAGTTTTTGAAGTAACTGAAGATCTTAGAACTTCAGGAAAAAATTTATCCGAATCGTTTTATAAATATGTCAAAAGATTCAAGGAATCTGTAACTGAAGAAAATAGATATGCGCCAAATCCTGTATATGTGGATGAAATAGCTACTAAAGTTGCTAAGTTTTATGAACTTGTTAGGAAAGTTGTCGATTGGAAGGAAGAACATTTACTTAAAAGAGCTGCAGTTGAAAGAATCTTAAAAAGAAGACTTGTTTCAAAGATATATGGAATAAATATTCTTCCAGATATTGATCCAGCAGAAATAGCAGAACCTTTTGTTCAAGAGCTTATTAGAAGCGGCTACTTCCCAAATGGAAAAATAGCAAGAGAAAAGATATTAGATATCCAAAAGCTTTTAGAAAAGTATTTATACATATTAAAAAGTGATCCTGTAAAAGCAGAAGATGCCTCAAGTGGAAAGTCCAAAAAGGAATTAAAAGCTGGGTTAAAGAGAAAAATGAATTTTTATGATTGGATGGTAGGAATAGCAGCTTGTGAAGTAGAAGAAATATTAGATCCCCCTCTTAGAGAAAATGCCCTTTTAGATTTAATGACACAGTGTATGTATGATAGGATAAGGATTGTTCCAGAAGGAAAAATATCCAACGAAGAAAAATATATTCAAACATATATAGCTGTTCACAGGACCTTGTATAATTTAGATGAACCCATTATTAATTTTCACTTACTGAAGTATAAGTACCCCCAGTTTCTTGATTCAGGAGAATATGTACCTGAGTTTACAGAAAAAGCTTTGGAAATATGGGAGGAAGTGGGGGGATACTTAAATCATCCAAAAGCCTCTGAATTTTATGCTGTAGCAGAAAAGTATGACGCTGTTTACCTAATGATTGGCGACTCAATGAATAAGCTGGAAAAATCCTTAGAATCTTTAGACGAGAAAGTTTCAGAGCCTCATATATTTTTATCCCTAGTAGAAAAGTCATACAAGGAAAGGTTAGTGACGCTAAAAAAGAGATTGCTAAAGTTAGCTATATTTTCAACCCTTTCTATATTTGTTTCTGGGGGAGCAAGTTTAATAATATTTGAAATACCGGTTGCTAAACTTGTTCATGGAACATTCTTTCCATGGGCTATTGTTGCAGATATAGGTATACCAACTGCATTGATGTTTATTCTTGTATGGATGATTAAGCCTCCATCTAAAGATAACTTAGATGTAGTAAAGGATGAGGTAGATAAAGCCGTTTATGTTAAAGGGGAACCTGATATTTATGAGATTAGATTAAATAAGAGAATGAGGAAGTATCTTAACTTTGTATTTGCAATTATTTACTTAAGTGGTGGTATGGCTTCTCTCTATCTCATATATTGGATATTTAAAATTGCAGGAGTTCCATGGACTTCCTTATATATAGATACTGTAAATGTAGCTATGATAGTTTTTGCAGCTATGGTTATAAGACAAAGATCTAAGGAGTTAACCATAACTGAAAAAGCAAATGTTGTTGAGTTCTTTCTAGATTTCTTCTCAATTCCTTTAGCTAAGATAGGTGCTTGGTTTTCAAAGACGTGGAAGGAATACAATGTTGTTAGTGTTTTCTTTACAGCTTTGGTGGACTTTCCATTTTCAAGCTTTGTTGCCACAATAGAAAGCTGGAGAAGTTTTATTAAGGAAAAGAAATCGGAAATTCATTAAGTTTACTAGTTTGGACTTAGTTGTTTGGTACCGAGCTAGAAGGGTTTCCATGTTTTACCCATTGGTTGTCCTCTTTTATCCATGTGTCTTCATCTCCTCCAAATGCAAACCTTATTAAAAAAGCTACAAGAGCCAGGGAAAATATTACTGATAATAAAAATAGTATTTTCTTTTGCATTAGTTTAATAGGAATATATAAAAATTAAGAACTGTTGCAAATGTGACCCATAATAAATAAGGAACAAGAAGAACTGCAGATAGTTTATATATCTCTTTAAATCTCAGTATTGTATAGAGTATTGCACACCATAAAATTGCTATTTCTACTAGAGCAGCAGTGGGAGATTTCAATCCAAAGAAAAGAATAGACCACAGTAGATTAAGAAATAGTTGAAGATTATATGCACTTATTGCTTTACTCAACAGTTCTTTATTTTGAGCTTTCATGTTTATCATGTAGGCAGATACTGCCATCATTAGAAATAAAGCTGTCCAAACTGGTGAGAATACCCAGCTTGGGGGGTTAAAAGTGGGTTTGTTTATACTGGCATACCAACTTTTTATTGCTGGTGTTGTTACCATGCCTCCTATTAAGGACACCGTTGAAACTTTAAGCAGATTGTAAAGTAGATGTTTTAAGTTTTCTCTTCTCATTTGTCTTTATTATGACATTTTGTTTAATGCTCGTAAAATATCCAGCACCTTGGTAATATTGCAAGATTTATACTATCAGTTGGATAATATCTTGGTGAGAGGATTGTTTTATTGGTTACAAAATTTACAAAATATAAACTGGAAAAACTACAGAAGTGCTACTTGTTATCCTAATCGTTGTTTTTGTGAATTAATAAGGAATGGTTTTGTTAGACAACCAGTTAACGCTTATTCTAACTTGATATACATACTAGTTGGAATATTTATTTTATTTGATGTGTTTAGCAAGAGAAAGAAGAGTCTTATGAGTATGAAGAGCCATAGTTTTTCAAGATCTATTTTTATTATATACGGCTTAGCTTCAGTTGCAGTTGGAATTGGATCTTTCTTCTACCATGCTTCTTTTACTTATGCTGCTATGCAGATTGACGTTGATTCTATGTACTTAGTTTCACTCTTTATTCTCTTGTTTCTTTTATTCCATATCTATAACTTTTCTAAGAAAATATTTATTGCTTCGTACATTTCTACAAATATTATCTTTGCTTTAGTTGATTATTTTATTCCAGGGGTTAGAAGATACTTATTTGCATTTGTTGTTCTCTTAATTATTTATGTTCTTTTAAAGGCAATGAGAAATAAGGTATCGTTTGGAAACTCAAAATACTTTATTGTCTCTATAATCTCTCTTTTTATAGCTTATGTGTTTTGGATTGTGGATAATGAAAAGATATTTTGTAATCCAACAGGTTTTATCCAAGGGCATGCTATTTGGCATGTGCTAAACTCACTATCTATACTTTGTATGTATTTTTATATGCAGCCAGAGTATTTACCACAGCAGACTTGATTGCTAAACTTTAAGTGTGAAGAGTGTTATAAATCCAAGAGTCTTTATTAATGAAAGTCACTCCAATGTTAGCTGGTTAAGGGATGTGATTCTTGGTGGACAGGATGGTCTTGTTAATGTACTTGGTATTGTTCTTGGAGTTGCAGCAGCGAGCACTGATACAAAGATATTAATAACAGCATCCCTTGCTGCGGCTTTTGCAGAAGCAGTTTCTATGGCAGCTGTGGCTTATACCTCTTCTCTGGCGGAAAGAGATCATTATAAAAAAGAAGTAGAAAAGGAAAGACAAGAAATAATTGATACACCGGAGGATGAAAGAAATGAGGTAAGGGATATATATAAACGTAAAGGTTTTGAAGGAAAGCTTCTTGAGGAAATAGTTAGTAATGTTACTTCCAATAATGATAAGTGGCTAATATCTTTGACTAGAGAAGAGCTGGGTTTATCTCAGATTGAGACAAAGACTATTCTCTCTTCTTCGGCAATAGTTGGAGTAGCAGCTCTTGTTGCCTCTTTTATTCCAATTCTTCCCTTCTTCTTCCTCCCCCATGGTACTGCTATATTGGCTTCTTTAACTTTAAGTGGTTTAGCACTCTTTACCATTGGTGCCTATGAGGCAAAAACCTATGTAGGAAACTGGTTAAAAAATGGATTTCAGATGTTAATTATAGGTTTGGGAGCTGCTTTTATAGGATTTCTAATAGGTAATATATTCAAAGTTGAGTAGATTTTAGTAATTAGTATTGACCATGTAGTTACTCAAAAAGTAGAATTAAAGTTAATATGGCAAAATCTACAACAAATGCAACTCCAATATGTATAGTCTTATCTATTTTAACTTTAGTAGGTATTATCCTTGGGATAGCAAATAGAAACCCTTTGTGGGTTTTGTTTACTATGCTTCCATCCCTTGTGTATGAAGTGTATAGAACTCAAGAAGGAGCTTCCACTAAATCTAGTTCTGTTATTTTGCTTGTTGTTATTATTTTGGAAGTATTACTAATAATCTTTAATGTTAATTTAAATTTAGCAGAGTTTTTTGGAGAAGAAGAAAAGTATATTGCTGGTTACTACGTTCCTCTTGGAGATATAAAAGTGTTTGGTCCTATTTTAACAGCCGTTTTATCTGGGGTTTTAATATTTAGAACTTATGGAAAGTACACTAAATGGTTATCTATTTTAATATGCGTAGGTTCTCTTGCTGCTATTCAGTTAATTAGTCCAGAGTTCTTTAAGACTGCTGTAAAG
>JBAQUF010000037.1:0-17586 GCA_049297375.1 Patescibacteria group bacterium | reverse complement strand
GGCATACACAGCAAGAAGAAGCGCAATGATAAATAATGAGTAAGCAATAACAACTAAATGTGTGTCCTCAGTGAATAGGAACTTATCAGTAAAGTATATAGGCAGGTTTAAATTCATATAGTTATTATAAGCATAGAAAAGTTAATAATCTAGTTATAGACACTAAACTAACATAATGCAAAACTAGAGAGTAAGTATAAGGTAAGCAATACCTAGACCAATTGCCATAATTATAAATGTCATTGCAAAGTTAAAGAATATAACTTTTCTAATAGTTCCTCCTGCAAGAGGGTTTCTGCCTAAAGCCTCTACACTAGTACCTGTAATTTTTCCAAACGAAGAGAATCCTATGACAAATGAAGCAAATACAATCGCTATTGCGAGAAGGTACCTTAATGCCTCTATTGGTGTCATAAAGGGAGAAGTTAGACTATTTTTCAGTGTATCCAATAAATTCTTACTCATGCTAGCGTCAACAAAACTTGTTTCTATATCCAATAGTACATATACTTGTCCTATTTCTTCACTGCCAGAATTATTAAAATCTTCAAGAGCAATTCCCAAGACCTGACCGCTTTCCAAAGCCTTAACTCCTACACCAGCAATATCAGAACTTGTAACATAGTCTCCCTCCTTTATGTCTCCATATTTTGATGAAACGTTAACAAGAACCTCTCCAACCGATGTTATCAGTTTAGAATTTGTTAAAGTTCTATCCTCAAAGGATACGGCTGGATTATCAACTACTACACCAACCATATTAGAATCATACATTTTAGATGATAAAGTGTACTGTGAGCCAACGTAGCTAATAATATCCCCTGTTTTTCCAACTCCTTCGGCAAAAGGTACAGATACAGCTTCCTCATAAGAAACAGCTAAGGATTTAGCAACAATCAAGAGCGGAACCAAAAAGATAAATATTTTTATCCATTTTAACTTGGACATTAATATTAATCATAATTAAAAAGTGAGGAACAATCAATAATGCAAATGCAAAGGCTTACAAGAAACCCCTAATTCAAAATTTCTTACTAGCTATAATAACTATGACAAATGATACTCATGAGTAAAATTGAAAGCATTAAACCTTACCAAATACCGTGCTAGGAATAATAAAACTATGACAAGTAATTTAAAAACGTTTTCCAAGCAATTTTTATCCCTTTAAACTATAAGGTCAAAAGTAATGAGAGTCTAAACTTATGGTCTTGATTTCTGAAATGAAATTTAAAGCAAAAAAGATTAACTTAAAGTGAAAATTTAATGAAATAGTATACTCAATTAAGTTACATAAAGAAATCTCTAGAAAACCAAAAAACGTAAAGGGTGTAGAGTAGTCATTACAAAAGTATTTCCCTATATCGAATATCGAATATCAAAAAAATAAAGACGAGACTTAATAAAGTAACTGTATTTTCTAGCAACGTAGAACCAAACAAGTATTATTGTATTAAAAAGACAATCTCCGAAGTTTAGTGATTTAAAAATTCACTATAAAACGTTGTCTTGATATACATAAACAGATATTAGAGTAATTAACATAATCAATAAGGAAAGAAATTAAGGACATTAATTTTAATAAAAATAATCTAAATTTTGGGTATATAGGTCTATTTGCCTAAAGGCAAAAAGCCTAATTTAAAAGCAAAAAACAAAGATATTTTATATGACAAAATTTATAAAGAATTATCACCAACAATATGACAAAGTTCAATCGAGTAAAATGAGGTTTCAAAACCTTATCAAAACTTGTCAGTAAAATAAAAATACTTGACAAGAACATGTAACATTCCTACAATTATATTAAACTCTACCAAGTATTATTGTAACAATACTTAGCAAAGTTTTTTGACATGAGCCTGCCTGCCCAAGAAAATACAAAAAAGAATATAGATTCAAGATATAACTTTCATAGATTTAGTTATCTAAAAGTTTCTCAGGCTGCAAAAATTTTAGGGGTATCCCCCTCCTCACTCAGACGTTTAGAAGATGAAGGTAAAATTTCTTCAGAAAGAATTCCAGGAAACAATTACAGGGTCTACAGACTTGATCTTATCAACCAGCTGAAATCAGAGTTAAACGAGATTAAAAATTTACCTGTTAAGGAAAAGAGGTTAAGGAGAGCTGTTGCAAAGAAAACAGTTTTTGTACCAGAGGTCATAGAGATAAAACCAATTATGACAAATACTGATAAGGCTCCTAAGAAATTACGTACAGTCCGTGAAAAGAAACAGGTGAGAAAGTTAGGGGCAGAAAATAACCTAAGTTTTAGAAAATCTTTTACACTAGCTAGTTTTATAATTATCACTTTTTCTCTCTTGTACTTTCCAAAGAATTTATCTAAGTCATTCTCTCAAGTTAAAGGCACTTTAGCTTCTCTGCCTCAAACTTTGGGAATTTTAAAATCAGAAGAAATTAAAAACAAAAACGGAATAAATTACTCAGAAGTATTAGCAGCAAGAATTAGAGTTTCAGACTTCATTCAAAATTTTAATCTTCCAGTATTCTTTAAAAAACCTGTAACATTTGAGCAAGGGATAACAACAACTGGTGTAACCTTTAACGGCACGGGTCTAATGAATAACCTCTTAGGTATTGATACAATAACAAAAACAACACTCGAGGAAAGTTTAGAACTAGACGGTGAAGTTACTGCAACAGATTTACTACACACAGTAATTGCAGACGGGGTAATTGATGAAACAAAACTAGCTTCAGAAATTTCATATGATGGAGATTTTGATTTTGCAGGAACATGGGCTATTGGAGGAGGAGCAGTAGATGCAACAGCTGAAGAATTAAATCTCTTATCAGAAACAACAGTAACTCAAGGAGGAATAATTTTTGGAGATGGGACAAAGCTTGCACAAGATATTCCTTCTCTATTCTGGGACTCTGTAAATAAGAGATTGGGTATTGGAACATCTAACCCAACAAGCCAACTTACAGTTACTCCAAATTCTGCAGGAGCCGTTCAAATTAATCCTTTTGGTGCATCTACAGGCAGCACTGGTGAAATAAGGTTCACAGAGCTATTGTCAAATGGTGACAATTATATTGGTTTTAAATCTCCAGACTCCTTGTCAGAGAATATCATATTTACCTTACCTGGTTCATCAGCTTATGAAGACTATGTTTTAACGTGGAAGCCAGGAAATATTTTAACATGGTCTGAAACAAGTGGAGATATAACAGCAGTAGGATCAATGACAAGTGGAATAGCATTTGGAGATACATCTGCTGATAATCAATGGTTAGGACTTGGATCCTTAGCTGGAAGAATAGAGTTTGATGATCAAGGTACGGATGAGGTTAATATACTTAATGCTAATGTTGGAATAGGTACTTCTTCTCCTCAATATACACTTGATGTTAATGGATCAATTAATGGAATTACCATAGCAACTGGAAACATTACAGCAGGCACATGGAGTGGTAGTGTGATAGGAGTTCCATATGGTGGTACTGGATCTTCAACTTTAACCCAATATGGAGTACTGGTTGGAGCAGGAACTGGTCCTATTACCGGGATTTTAGCTGGAACAACAGGACAAATACTTCTTGGAATAACAAGTAATAATCCAGCATTTGCTACTCTTGGAGGAGATGCAACTATTGCAGGAGATGGGACCTTAACCTTGGCTTTAAGTGGAGTTACAGCAGGCACATACGGTGATGCAACCCATATCCCAAGAATAGTAGTTGATAACAAAGGAAGAATAACAAGTGTAGTTAATACGACAATATCGTATGAGTCCCCTCTTACCTTTAGTAATGGGATAACAAGATTATCAAATGATATAAAGCTGGGTGGAACATTTACAGAAAGTACAACTCTAACAACAGGAAACTATGACATGATATTTAACTTATCTGGTACTGGAGAATTTAGGGTACAAGATAATGGAAGTGATGTCTTGTTTGTATCAGATAGTGGGAATGTTGGTATTGGAACAACAGACCCATTCTCTCCACTACATGTATCACATTTATTTGATTCTGACACAATTGACTATACATCAAGTCTGTACAACTACGCTGAATATGGATATACAGCGACCCAAGCTTACAATACAGTATTCGGATTTTATAATGAGTTTAATGTCGATAGCTTAAATAAAAATGGGAAGAGCCTTTATCCTGTATCTATATATAATGACGTATATACTAACTCCTCAACTATGAGTTCACTTACTGGAATCTACAACAACATGTATATAGACAAGGATACATTTGTTGAAGATTACGGAGGTATATACGGAATTTCAAATAGTCTTTTTGTGGAATCCAATACATCCCCTGAACATTCTTATATTACTGGGCTAAACATGTCTACGTATTATCAACCAAATGTTGGTAGTCCCAAAGCATCTTCAGTTAAGGGTATATATAATAATGTGTACGTTGGAAATACTGCCTCGGCTTCAACTTTAGGAGCAGCGGATTTTTCCACAGTGGTTGGTAACAACGCCTCGGTAGATAACATGTATGGCTTAAATTCAAGCGTATATACAGCTTCAAGTGCAACAGCAACACAAGCCTATGGTGTTTACTCAAGTGTTCTTGAGTTCGATTCATCTTCTATAGACTGGGCATACAGTATATATGGATACTGTGGTGGTGCAACTACATGTTACGGAGCATATCTAGAATCTAGAAGTGTTGGTCCAACAACCAACTATGGTTTATACCTTACATCAGGGAGTGCTTCTTCAAACAATTATGGAATTTGGGGTAATGCTGGAGATTGGATTCTTGATGAAAACGGAAGTGGACTAGCAGGGGGAACTGGAGCTGGAGGAGATTTATTCTTTGGAGAATCTCAAAATGCTGCATTATGGTATGACGGAACAAATCTAAAAATTAATCCACAAGTTTCAGGATCAGGAAACTTAGTACTTACTAATGGAAACTTTTTACCTGGATCAAATGATTCATTAAATCTAGGGTCAGATACTGCAAGATGGGCTGACTTGTTCTTAGGACCAGGATCTCTTCATATAGGATCCTCATCCGGAACTGATGAATATTTGATGGCATATGATACAACAAACGATAGACTTGAATTTAATTTTGGGGGATCAGGACCCGCTGAAATGGTTATTAATTCAAGTGGGAATGTAGGTATCGGAACAACAGATCCTCAAAGCCTCCTTCACATTGATGGAAATGTAGAAATAGGTACAGGATCTGCTACTAGATCTTTATATGCATATAATGCAGCTAGAGATTATTATGGTCAGTTGGAATTGTATAATCTTGCTACAGGAGACACAACTTTAAAAACTAGCTTTGACTCAGGAGATATTATATTAACTCCAGGAACATCAGGATATGTAGGTATAAAAACGACTAGCCCTAAAAATGCTTTAGATGTATCAGGAGGAATGGCATTAGGTTCGTATGCTGGGGTCAATACATCTCCAATAGACGGATTAATAATTTCAGGTAGTGTTGGAATTGGAACAATCAGCCCCAATGATACGTTAGATGTAAATGGTTCCATAATAGCAACTGCACTTCAAGATAGTGGGAAGATTACACGTTTATCATTAGGACTATTAACAGAAAGTATGGAAATTGACAATATGGAGTATGCATCAGACTCAAGTGTCCAATCAACCTACACATCGTCCGGAGGAATAACTAGTGCAACTGGTGGTACAATCTCAACTTCAGGTAGTGCTACTATCCATACATTTACAACAGGTGGCACGCTGTGGGTATCTGGAAGCGGTGCTGCAGAAGTACTAGTAGTGGCTGGAGGGGGTGGAGGTGGTTATGCAGCTACTCAAACAAGTGGCGGTGGAGGTGCAGGTGGATTGGTCTACCAAGCAACTAGAAATATCATTGCTGGAAGTTACTCGGCAACAGTTGGAAGTGGCGGTGCTGCTAGAAATAATGGAGGCAATAGCACTTTTGACACAATAACTGCTATCGGTGGAGGCCGAGGAGGTTCCTACAGTTTGTCAGGATCTGCTGCTGCAACTGGCGGATCAGGTGGTGGCGGTGCACAAAGCGCTGCCGGAGCTGCTGCCACCCAAACGGATAGTGGTGGAGGAACCGGATATGGATATGCAGGGGCAAGCGGTGGTGTAAATTATGCAGGTGGTGGTGGCGGTGCTGGTAGTGCTGGTACCGGTAGCACCGGTGGCGTTGGAAAAATGTACTCCATTTCTGGTTCAAATGTTACTTACTCTAAAGGTGGGGGTGGGGGTGAAGGAACAGGAGCAAGTGGAAATACTCCAGGAAGCGCAGGCGAAGGAGGTAGAACTGCCGGTTCTGGTGCAAATGGAGTAGTTATCATAAGATATATTGGAGCTCAACTAGTTGGCTTCTCTAGCAGTTCTACCAAAAACCAAGGTAGTTATTCTCTAAAAGCCACTGCAACTCAGACGTATTCTTTGAACAGTACTCTTACAAAAACTGTTGATCCTACTCTTGACTTTACTGGCAGAACCCAAATCAGATTTGATTTATATGCATCAAGAACAGGAAGTAACATAAAGATAGGTTTTCACGACACAGGAGGAACAACTACAGAAATAACACCTGACATATCTAGTGCTAACACCTGGGAAACACAAACATTAGATATATCAGAAGTAAGTGATGCTAACAAAAATACAATAGATAAAATAATTATAACCATTGTAAACGCCGATGCCGCTAATACTTTCTATATAGACAACCTTTATTCTCCAGGAGGTGACACGACTGATGGGCTTGCATTTATTACTAATAGCTCAGAAAGAATAAGGGTTGAAAACACAGGTCTTGTAGGGATTGGAACAACAACGCCAACATCTTTACTTGATGTAGCAGGTACAGTTCAACTGAGAGGGACAGATGGAGGAACAGGATTACGTGTCAGTAGCAATGGGCTTGTGGGAATTGGAACAACTGATATAGTTGCTGCACTTACTGTAAGCTACGATTCAAATAATGTTGCTACATTCAAGTCTTCCAATCCAGGAACTAGTGGTGCGTACGTTCTTATTGAGGGTATCAGTTCTGCACCAGCAAACAATGATTATGTGGGAAGAATCTACTTCCGAGGAAATGACTCAACTGGGACAGTCACAAACTATAATTACTTATTAAGTAAAGCTACTGTAGTTACGAATGGTTCTGAAACTTCAAACTTTGAACTATACGGAATGGATAATGGAGCAGGAAACCTTGCCGCCTACGTTACAGGTGCTGGTACAGGATACTTTGATTTAGGCACAAATACATTTTCTCCTTATTACTCATATAACTTTATTCCAGAAAACATGGAAAAAGCTGATTTTGAAAACGGAGATGTTGTTATACTAAAACCGGGTACAAACAAGCAAATTGATTTCTCTACTAGCAGTAACGATCCTTTATCCTACGGTGTTGTCCACCCACCAGAAGGTTTTGGTTCAATTCCTGAAGAGTTTAAAGAGACAGTTATGAGTGAAGGTGAGGATATTAATAATATTGAGGACTACCCACTCGTTTCTGTGGCCCACTTGGGAACAGCCATAACTAAAGTGTATCTTAATCCAGGAGAAAAAATAGATTCTGGAGATGCAATAACATCATCAAGTATAGAAAGATATGGGCAAAAGAGCCAAAAGGCAGGAACCATAATAGGAAAAAGTATGCAAGAATTTGACCCAGTTAACTTAACTTGTACCCCAATACCAGATATCTCTTCTGTGGAATGGCCCGAAGATCCAAGCAAAACTAACAATGATAAACCATGTTTTTCTCTACCAGATGGTTCATATATAGGTAAGGTTATGGTTTTCGTAAATGTCTCCTGGTACGATCCTAGCCTTGCAATTACAGAAACCGGAGATCTTGCAATACAAGGAGAAGACGGAACTTATCAGTTAGTAGACACTACAACCCAAGAGATTGTTCAAAATATGGGATCTTTCGACACTGTTAAATCAGCTAACGTGGAAGCAGGAAAAATAGATGCAAAAGAAATATTCGTAAATGGAATACCTCTTGATCAGTACTTACAAGATGTTCTGGAAGAAACTAATACTACAGAAGCTACACAATCTACATCTTCTGAAACAATATCACCAGAAGAAGGAACAAGCTTTCTATCTCAAATGGAAGATTTATTTAACGAATTCAAAGACCTTATGTCCACAGTTGGTATGACAACTCAAGTTGATACAGAAGGAAATGATCGTTTAGTTATAGATTCAAATGTAAATATACTTGGAGATGTTACTCTATCTGATTTAAACGTGATGGGTAATGTTCAGGCTGGATCTATAACAATAGATACAATTGAAAATTCTATAAATGTACTTGGAGTTTCTTGCTACAACCCGGAAACTGATACAAAAGATAATGAGTTGTGTACAGATCAAACCTTGTATCTACAAAAGACAGGTTCTGGAAACTTAGATGTATTCAACGGAAAGCTTGTAATAGAACCTGATGGAATGGTTAAACTAGATGGTTCTATAGAAGTAACAGGATCTATAAAAACAGAGAAGATTATTGTGGATACAACAGATTACAGCTCAGCATCTGCAGGAAAAGCAATAATATCAAAGGGAGAAACTTCAATTGAGATCCATACTTCTGCAGTAACTGAGAATTCAGTGATATATGTAACTCCAGAGAGACCTATTGCAGTAGGAAGTAAAAAGACAGATATTGGAGAATTTGAGATAACCATAAAAGAACCAGAGACAAAAGATTTGCCAGTAAATTGGATAATAGTAGACCTGATGAATTAAAGGGTCTGGTAGAAGCTTAGATTGTTGACACATACTTAAAAACATGTAAACTAAGCTCTGTACCAAAGACAGCAAGGCCTTAACAGGTTAAATATCTTGCCGAGGAACATACAAGTTACTTTTTAAATTGAGTATTGTGTTGTTAACTCACCATCTTTGGTGAGTGTTTTTTATTTAAAATATATTATTTGGAGGATATATGCCAAACGAAAGAAACAAGAAATTAGTAAAAGAAATAAAAGAAAAGATAGAAACAGCTAAATCTATTACCTTTACTGATTATGTTGGTATTAGTGCAGACCAAGCTAATACTTTAAGACAAAAGGTAAAAGATGCTGGAGGCGAAGTATTAGTTTCTAAAAATACTTTGTTTAAGGCAGCCATTGATGAAAATGGAGATAAAAGCATTGCAGAAGCCAAGAAAGATTTAAAAGGACCTACTATGACAATATTTGGATTTAAGGATCCAATACTACCAATAAAAGCATTATTTGAGTTTGCTAAAGGTATTGATCTTCCTAAGATAAAGTCAGCAATAATTGAGGGTATCTATAACTCATCAGAAAAGGTAGATGTTATAAAAACTATTCCGTCCAGAGAAGAACTCCTTACAAAAATTGTCAGTAGTATGAATTCTCCTATATCAGGATTTGCAAATGTAGTTAGTGGTGTACAAAGAAAATTTGTATTTGCAGTAAATGCAATATCCAAAAAGAAATCGGAAGGGGGTGCTAACTAATGACAGAAGAAAAGAAAGAAGAAACAAAGATTAGCAAAGATGCTGAAAAAGTCATGGAAATGATTGAGAAAATGACCGTTCTTGAATTAAATGATCTTGTAAAAGCTTTAGAAGAGAAATTTGGAGTTAGCGCTTCCGCACCAGTAATGGTAGCAGGTGTTGCTGCAAATGGGAATGGATCAGCCGAGCCAGAAGAAGAAAAGACAGAATTTGACGTTGTCTTAACAGAAGCAGGGGCAAATAAGATTGGAGTTATTAAAGCAGTAAGAGAAATCAACTCAGCACTTGGACTTGTTGAAGCAAAGAACTTAGTAGAGTCTGCTCCAAAAGCAGTACTTGAAGGTGCTAAAAAAGAAGATGCACAAAACGCTAAGAAGAAGCTTGAGGAAGCAGGGGCAAAGGTTGAGTTAAAGTAACATACTTTTTCCTTAATCATCAAGTAATGAGCCTCTCCATATGGAGAGGCTCATTTGTATTTACTTGGAAAAATGAAAAAGAAACATAAGAGTTGTGTAGTTGAAGATTGTGTATAAGACGGGGACACAACCTCACAATTATATTGGTAATAACCATGCCAAAAGACACTTATTACACTCAGCAGAATGATAATTTATTGTAACTACAAGGAAATCACACTATAAATAGCAATGAGAAGAACTAAGTGATAGCTGTCTTGTTATACTACCACTCCAACAAATACTAGGAGAGTCTTATAGCGAGTTAAATATGAGAAGTTAATGTGTAAGATGATTAAAAAAGAATTATTAGATCAATAAAATCATAAGTCTTTATAGCTACTAATGAAAGGGTTTACTAAATATGTACCGTAACAACAACATAAAACAAGCACATGAGTAATTAATACATAACAGTAAATAAAAATTACTTTATAATATTCTCAATACTCTCAGTCAAAGGTAAAACAGTGTTTGTAAAAGATTCGTCAGACCTATATTTAACTAGTTCTCGTACAAATTTCATATACCTTCCCAATGATTTTTTAAGAAGTTCAGAAGTATTTTCGCTTACATTAAACATATATGAGTAAATATACTTATCTACACATATATATTTATACAATAGTATAGAGAAACATACTTTATTATGAATATCATTGTTAGATATAGTATCAACTTCTTCATTCTTCCATAACAAAAGAGTACTGTAATCATCTTCTATCATATCTTTTAAGAAATGGGGGGCTGCATTTTCAAGTTCCTCGTCTATGCTCTTAAACAACTTCCCTAGATCACTTTCCATAAGATAAGCGTCTTCGTATGTATTACTACTTGGAACAAGTTCGTGTGTACCTTTTAATTCCAAGATTGATTTAGGATAAGAGCTTTTAATTAAATCCCTTACATTTGTCACCAAAATATTATCTTTGCATAAATTCTCAATTAATTGATCAATTACATTTATTTTTTTCTTATAAAAGTCAGGGCCAATATCTTCTTTTATATGGTAAAGATCGTTGCTAATAACTAAAGCTATTTTTTCCCCAACACTATCCTTGACAAGTTTAGTTGACCTCCAAATTTCATAAAAATCCTTAGTATTAAATGAGTTAACTAAATCTCCAATACTATTATTTGGAATTACAATCCTTAAATCATTACCATACTTATACACAAAGCCATCGGAGCCGTTGGTAGTATCCAATAGACAACTATCATCAACCAATACCCATGTGTAACTTAATTCATTTAAAATATCTAAAACTGTATTGTTTACAAGAAGCCCTGTGGGTAAAAAGCCATCAACGTTTTTTATCATCATAGAAGGCTCTCCTTCAAATCCTTGCTTAGCCCCAAAATAGCTACCAAGTGCGTATTCATTTAAAATGATTTCATTTTCAATAATTTTAAAATGCGTTTTAGTCAGGAGCGGGTTATAAGCAGCAGAACCAACTATTTCTACTCTGTCATTTTCATAAAGTTCCTTTATATCAGAAATAATTGATTGATACCCATACTTATCTAATAGTTCTAAGGTACTTAATGGAATATTTAAAGACACACTAATGTTCTTAAAAGACTTAATTATCTTGATAAGTGGAACAAAAAAATCAGAGACGGTGTGTCTCAAAGCACTCTCTTCCTGTGTAGGAGATTGATATAAATCTATTAATAAGCCTACTTCCTTCACAGGAGTAATTATCCATAAAAGAAAGAAGTATGTCAAAGAAGTATGTCAAAGAAAAAAAGAAACAAAGGGATGGGAACGTGTGCAAATCAAAGAACCCTACCCGAAGGAAACGGTTTCTTGTACCCCTGCCCACGGCACAAGAAGCTTTAATGTTTCCCCCGGATAGGGTTCTCTGTTAATGGGCAGATTATAGCAAAATGCCCACCCAGTGTCAAATTTTAAACCATTTTTGACACTTATGACGTAGATTATTTCAAAATACTTTCAGCTTCTTTCAAAAGATCTGAGTCCATTTCACCAATGTCTTCAACTAATCTATTCTTCTCTACTACCTTAAGTCCATGCATTTCATCAGATTCTTTGTACAAGGACTCTTCGTCAGAAGTCATGATACAAAGCTGTGCATTGCTTTCATCGGATGGTGTTAGTGCAAGAATTCTTTCAAAGAAATCTTTATCTTTTGATCTAATGTAGACATGAAGAACTGAGAAAGGATTAATTGGTCTGTAAAGTGATAACCCAGCATTAAGAGTGAATGCGTAGTCTAGACCTGAGTTTCTTGATGTCTTATCAATGTTTTGAGCAATATCTTTTAATCCTCCTAATCTGCTTCTATAGAAAAACATTTTCTCTTCTTCAACAACTGGAGTTTCTTCTTCAGCAACTCCTAATCCTGTAACTTCTTCTGTTGCCTTTTCCTCAAATTTCTTTGCTGCTTCTCTAAATTTTGCAAGCCAGTCAACTTGTTCTTCCTCATCAACTTTGACTTTTTCTTCTTTAATTTCCATCTTAGGAGCAGTTACTGGCTCTTCTTCTGCAACCTTTGGTTCTTCTGCCTTTACTTCTATTTTCTCTTCTACTTCTATCTCATCTTTGACAATAGGTTCCACAGGTTCCATAACTTTATTAACCTTCTTAACCAATGCTTCCGCAGGCTGTTCAACAACTACTTCACCTTCAGGAACGCCTGTGGGATACAAGAAATCAATAATGTTTTGTCTAGTAAACCTATGCCTTCCTGTTGCTGTCTTTACTTCAGCATCTAATTTACCCTCCTCAAGATACCTATAAACAGATCTTAAGCTAACGCCTAAGATGGCAGCTACTTCAGTGGAACTATATAATTTGTTTTCAAGTTTTATCATAGTTAAATAAAACCACCTTCACATAACTATGTCAATAGATGATTATTGTACTAATGTAGGTAATATATTATTTTTGTATGGAATTTAAGAATACTTTAACTGGAAATGTTGGAAATGCTTTTAATATACGTTTGGCACGCCATGGCTGTTTAAGTAATCTATACAACCAACCAAGATTTTTCTTAACATATATTTCAGGTGGTAACTCACATTGACCAATAATATAATCAAAAGTTCCACCTACCCCAACTGACACTTTGACAGGAATATTATCCTTGTTTCTCACTATCCATTTTTCTTGGTATGGGTGTCCATAAGCAACAAAAAGAAAATCTATGTGATCAACATCTTTTTCATTCATACAGCGCTTAATATAATCTAATGTTTTTTGATCATCTGACCTCATTTTGTTAAACTTTGAAGTTGCACCTACAATATTTAACCCGGGATACAATCTTTGCATCTCAGTAGCAGATGTTTCGGCAGTATCTTTATCAGAATTGTTAATATGTTTGCCAAGGGCGTTTTTAGGCCTTCCCCCCAAGAAAAAAACTGAGTATCCTTTCCTTGATGCTGTTTCGCATATTTTATATGTAAGTTCTACACCAGTTATTTTTCCTCCATCCTTTTCATAACTATCTTCATATCTTCTAAATCTTTTAAATGATGAAGAAATTCCTATATGTAGCCCATATGCAAACGCCTTTATTGGAAACACGAAATCCTTCTTAAACTTCTTTATTCCTTCAATATACTTATTTGCATATACTAATCCGGATCCATCTGGCAGAGATAGATCTGACTCATTGATTATCTTTGCAAAATCTTTATCACACTGAGCATCCATAACAAACTCTGGATTTGTTGTACAAATGTAGTGGTTCTTTTCATCTTTCAATAACTTATTTTCTATAACTTCTAAAGCCTCATTTATGCTCATTCCAAAATCTACTCTTATTCCTAATATTATTCTTGAATTCATAGGCATATTATACATGGCTAAGTATAGGAAATAACATTAAAGCTGTGGTAAAATCTACCTGACATGAAAGCCAATACGAACAACAGAAAATTTAAATTCCCCAATATAAATATAAAATTCAAAAAGCTAGGATACATGGAGACATTTTTAACTATGGTGGTTCTCGGAGGTCTAACGACCCTTCTTTACCTATATACATCTGGGTATAGATTAAATAAAAATGAGGATAAGGGCATAATTGACGTAAATAAAACAGGAATGGTAAGTGTTAAGTCACTTCCTACTGGAGCAAGTGTGTATCTTGACGATGAGTTAAGAACGGCAACTGATGACACCATATCTGGAGTAAAACCAGGAGAGCATGCTCTAAAAATATCAAAGAAAGGATTTGTAGACTGGGCTAAGAATATTGATGTGTATGAGCAGTTAGTTACAGACATTACAGCAGTTTTGATTTCCCAAAGTCCTAGATTAGAACCATTAACAAACACAGGAGCAAAGTACCCAAGTATATCTCCTACACTCTCAAAACTAGCCTATTTTTCACTTAGTTCAGAGAAACCAGGCATCTGGGTGATACCACTAAATGGGTCCGGAATTGGTCTTTTTAGGACAAATCCCACAATAGCTATTCAAGATACTCTTTACACAAAGTACTCCATAGGAGAAGAAATTACATGGTCACCGGATGAAAAAAGCCTTCTTGTAAAAGTACCAGGAAATGTTTATTACCTTGTAAATCTTGAAACAAATACAGCACAAACTACGTTAAAGGCAGTACAAATAGTTCAAGAGTGGAAAACTCAGCTTACTGAGAAAAGAACTACTTTTATTAGCCCATTAAGTGTATCTCAAGAAATTAAAGATTTAGCTTTATCCCCAGAAGCTGTATGGGCACCAGATGAAAAGAAGTTTCTTTATGTAAAGCAGAATGGATTCAATTTAGAATACAAAGTCTATAATTTTGAGAACCCTATTCCAGTTGGAGAAAAGGTTGAAACACTAGTATTCACAACTAATATAAATAATCCACAACCAAAGATAAGTTGGTATTCTGATAGTTTCCATTTAATTCTAGTTGAAGGGGATATAGAAAAGGAAAACAAAGGAATTGTAAGTTTAATAAGAATAGATGGAACAAATAAGACGGAGATTTACAGCAATACTTTGTATTCTGATCTTGCATTTAGCACTCCAAGTGGAGACAAAGTTATTATTTTAACTTCATTTAAATCAGGTGGGCAAACAGACTTATATACTGTAGGTATAAGATAAACCTAGTTTACACTTAAAAGCTTTGCAGTTACCACAAACCTGTTTATTGTAGTTCCTGGGGGATCACATGTTTGCAGGGTTAATAAAGGCTCAATAACAGATCTTTTAATTGGATTTACATTCCATCCTTTTACAGTTTCTTTGTTCACTACTTCATACACATAATCCTTGTTCTGGTAAAAAATGTGTATTTTATCTTTATAGTTCAATTTTCTAAGCATGTTAAATACAGTTGCATATTTTCCTAAATCCCAAAAGTTTAGGGAAGCGTGAGCAAAAAGATAAACATTGCTTGGAGATGTTGTTGGATAATCAGAAGATATTGCATGAGCTACTCCACTTTTTAAAGCTTCTTTGTATTGTTTTTCATCTACAACAGATACGTTTGGAACAATTGGAGCATTTACTCCAATCTTTTCAATAACAATGGAAAAATCCTTATTTACAGGCACTATTCCAATAGGACTTTTTGCTAATAGTTCCCCAAATACACTAGTTTTATTCTCTTTTACACTAATATCTTTTGTTAAGAAATATTCCTGTCCTTTTATTTCTCTAACAAAGTACCATGCTTCTTGAACTATTAATGGACCAAATGATAAAAGAAGAAAGAGTATTCCTAAGAAGATAAGTACGTTAGAAAGATTAAGAAACTTTTTTTTATGAGCAGAGTTCACATTACTATTGTACATACTTAATTGATTAAAAAGAAATCTGTTGACAAAGATAATTAATTTGGTAGAATGCTCCCTACCAATGTTAGCAATAACATTGGTACTAAGAAGCTCTTGAGCAATCAAGGGCTTCTTTGTGTTTTCCTAATCTCTTATTATCTCTTGGTCGGGGTGGGCAGACTTGAACTGCCGACCTTACGGTCCCGAACCGCACACTCTACCAACTGAGCTACACCCCGGAAATGGTACCCCTAATTATATCAAGAAGGAATCAGATCATTGGGTATTTAATAGAAGAAATAAGAATTCACCAATTTAATTTACTATGTTAATTGGTTTACCCTTTGCACAAGAATATATTGTTTCGACCCAAATTCGCATGTCTTCTGCAAAAGCTTCTTTTGTGAACCACGCTATTGCTGGTGTCACCCAGATGTTCCCTTCAAAATCATTTATAGATTTGTCCGCAAGCTCCAAAGCAACTCCTCCCAATTTATCTTTTTTCACTTTTTCTACCGCATGTTCAAAATCAAAAATATCATCCCCAGTAATGCTTACGATAAATGCTCCTCTCTTCATTAATCCTAGCTTGTCTTTATTTATCATATGATGCGTATCGAGATTTTTTGCTAATGTTGGAAAAACGTAGTCGGAAGTTTTAAGCAGTTCATCCAATTCCTTATAAGCATATTCATCATTTCTACTATTTCTTGACCAGTAAACCACATTCATTCCCATCTGTTTACCCAACTCCGCAATTCTAGAGCCAATCGCCCCAAGACCTACTATTCCCATCGTTTTGCCTTTTATTTCCCAACCTTGATGTTTACCATAATCAATCTTCCACCCCGACTTAATTACCAAAGGAAGTTTTTTTGTAACATTTAGCATAAGAGAAATGGCGTATTCTGCAACAGATTCAGTAGAGTATTTTGGAACATTTGTTAGATCTATTCCCGTTTGTCTTAGGTGAGCTCCATCTACCCAAGCAAAACCAGTTGTTGGTAAACACACTGCTTTTAATCCTTCGATTTTATCTATCGTCTCATTAGGAAATTTCCACTCAACTACATCTGGTCCTAGAGCTATGATCTTTTCATCTGTATTCTTTATTAGGTCTAATATAATTTTGTATTCCTCAGAAGTCTCAATAAAACTAACCTCTCCCGCGTCCTCTAATCTTTTAACTTGCTCGGGGGTAAAATCTTTGCTTGAGTTTATAATTATTATCTTCATGCGTAAATTCTACAACAATCTGGTTTGACAGTTTAGTCAATCCTGGTACCCCCGACGGGAATTGAACCTGTATCTTGCCCTTAGGAGGGGCACGTTCTGTCCGTTGAACTACGGGGGCTGAGTCAACTAAAGATATTTTATCAGTAAAGGAGATTAAAAACTAAAATAACATAACACACAATAGAAACATCTTCAAAAAAACCAATCCCCTATTTTAAAGTTACTTCTTATTTCTCTTTTTAAAGAAAGTTTTCTTAATAACTATTATGAGTAGTAGGACTGGTGAAAATACTGCTATCCAAATACCAAATGTTCCTATGAACATTAATACACCAATTAATGACCTAATTGCTTGTTTAAAAACAACATTCGGTCTCCATGTTTTAACTGGAGTATATGGTAAGCTTAGTTCATCTGTTGACATTGCGATACTAACTTTAGAAGTGCTTGAAGCTTTATCCATATAAGCAATTTGGCCTTTAACACCATCTATTTGATCTTGAATCTCAAATATTCTTGTTTGAATATTTAATATTTCATCTGCAGTAACAGCCCTATCCATAATGCTTTCCAGTTTTGCTCTAGATGATTCAAGGCTTTCTAATCTTTTTGTGTAATCTGTATATTGGTCTGTAATATCATATCC
>JBAQUF010000036.1:0-5270 GCA_049297375.1 Patescibacteria group bacterium | reverse complement strand
AGACTTTTCTGCTTCAAGATCATGTGGGGGGACTCTCATCCCAGCATTTTCATTTTTATTTAGTTTTTTAGTAGCCATGTTGCTGCTTAGTGGGTAGGTTTAAGTACAATAACTTCTGTATCTTCAGATTCATCCTTTTTAGCATTTACTGTGAGTTTGTCCATATCTTTTTTTATACCATTTTCTACTCCCATAACGTCAAGGAATTTGTCAACTCCATCTATATCCTGCATTGTGGAGTCATTTGTTTTATAGTGCATTGGAATAACATAAGAAGGTTGTACTGCAGATATTACTTTAGAAGCCATTTCAGCATCAAGAGTATATTTCCCACCAACAGGGATCATTAGTACTTCAACACTAGGAATCTTTTCTAAATCCTCTTGTGATAACTCATGACCTAAATCTCCAAGATGAAGTATATCTACACCATCTACAGTTATTAAATAAAACGTAGATCTACCCCTTTCTGCACCTTGCTTATCATCATGAAAAACAGATCTTCCGTATATAAACACTCCCCCAACCTCATACTCGCCAGGTCCATCAACTAGTAATCTATAATCTGATACACCAGCTACGTTGTTATGATCAAAATGATTATGAGTAACAAGAACTACGTCAGCACTTAACTTTGGAAGTTTATAACCAATCTTTGGATCATAAGGATCAACAACTAAAGATAATGTTTTCCCTTTTATTCTAAAACAAGAATGACCTATGTACGTAATTTCCATGGGACTATATTAACAGGTTAGTTTAGATTTTGGAAGATGAAATATCTTTTAGTTTGACATATATTTTTATATATCCCATAATGTTGTTAACGCATAGAAAGAGCATCTTACTCTTCCTTGAAGAGGGAGGTGGAGGTAATCGGACTTCCACCTCCTGGAGAGTCTTGAAGAAGGATACACGCTAATACGTTGAGGGATTAGGTAGGCACAGCATTTATCTTAAATGGAGAAGAGGTTGTTAAAAAACATTATCTCCATAAAAAGGGCGGATTTTTGAGATTTTCCGCCCTATTTTCATTCCAAAATATTTCCTCTTTAACATGCATAAACTACGCCTTTCCAACGAAAAGCAGACCAAGATTTTTAGAGTATCCCTTAAAAACTAGGCCGTGTTTCTCAGACAACTTCAGCGTAGCTACAGACTTCTCGTTAGGTACCAAGCTTTCAAGGTTTAAATTGACATCTCTCAAGACCTTTGACGCTTCTACGCTAACTCCCGTTACCTTTATACTTCCATCTGGTTTCAAACCATTTTCTTGTAATTCCAGATTTAAAAGATACCGCTGAAGGTTAGGACCTGTAGACTGACCGCAGAAACAACCCATCACTAAAGTAAAGAACACATCATTATCACCTAGTAGTTGATCAAATTCTCTCAGGGATAGGTCAAATAACTGCGATCCAAAACCTTTACCTCTAAACTGAGATTTTACTAAATAGTAGGCCAGTTCCCCAACAAGTTTTCGATTATTACTTTCAGTAAAGAAGTTTTCGAAACTAGCTAAGGAAACAAAATTTGTCCCTACGCAATCATGATGTAAATAAAAGAATAACTGTGACTTAATGGTGTTCCACGCATAGAACTTGTTAAGAAGGACACCAATCAAAACATTGTTATTCCTTACAGTATAGAGATCTCCACCCTTCGTGAGACCAGTATTCTTACACATACTAGTCCCAGATACAGCTAGTAACTCCTGAGTATCTTTGAAAAAAGAACTTCTTTGCTGCTTTGGAAAAAATTCCAATCTTAAAGCATTTACAGCCTCAACATCGAAATCAACTCTCTTAATATCCACGTTTCTCCTTTCCTTATAAGATGGTATAATTCTGATCAATATTCTAACATGAGTAACAATACTAACAAAATCAACAGGAGAGAAAATATGTACAAACTGTTTAGTATACTTAAAACCCTTGATGAAGTACCAAATGTTCCTTTCTTCACCAACAAAATTAGTGAAACTGTAATAAAGATTTGTGAGGACATGGAAATAACCAAAAAGGACGTTGTCATAAATAAGAGCTTCTTAGGAATTTCTCTAACGATCAAAATAGGAGAACCAACTAAAAGAATTGTTTTATGCTCGCACCTAGATCATCCAGGATTTGTATTTAATAACAATGGATTAGGTAGACCATTAGGAAGTGTGGGAGGAATAGGAAACCTAGGTCTATCAGAGATAACTAAACCAACCGAAATGGACTTCTACTCAAGCGATGGCGAATATATCGGAAAGTCAAAAGTTCACATAGAAGGGAATCGTATAAGCTGTGAAGACCTAAATTTAAAGAGAAACACAATTGGCATGTGGCATTTAGAAGACACCTCCTTCTTATACCCTGGTATTAGAATGAGATCTGCTGATAATCACGTGTCCACAGCAGTAATATTATACGCAGTATCTAAGATCATGGAATCATTGAAAGATATGGAACTAGTGCTCCTTTTCACCTCAGTGGAAGAAATCTTTCAAATATCTATGACAGGGGTGTGTGTTGAGAAGTGTGTAGCAGGGAAAAAGATTAGTCAAGATGATGTATTCATAGTCTTAGAAACCATGGAAATTGATCCTTATGAGGTATCAACTATTGACTACAATGGCGGTCCTTTAATAAAGGTAAACGATGCTGAGGTGCCATATGGTGTGGGTTCTGAGCAGAAGAACAACAAAGCTGAAGCAATGCTACTAAAAGCTGCTTCTGGTTTAAAACACCAGCATGGACTTTCTAGTGGTCACACAGATGCATTAGCACTTTCTCTAATGACAGACTGCCCTAACATTGCAACATTAGCAATACCATGTCAAAACAAGCATAATGTAACAAACTTGGGAGTGGTAACAACTGAAAATGTAAACACTGAAGACGTAGAAACAAGTATAGAAATCTTAAAAAGACTGCTGAAGCATGGTGAAACGGAAGAAACGGGCAGATTACTAAGTATAAAGACAGCAGGAGACCCTAAAAAGTTGCACGATAAGAAATTGGAAAGAATACTGAAGTATAAACAGAATAAACCTAGATTATCGTTAGGTTTTTACTATCCAGAGAATATATTTCACTGGCTTTTACTTGCAAAGTCTCGCTTCATGTAAAACAAACCGGGCCATCTTGAATAAGTGCCCGGTTATTTTTTATTTTCACACCATTAACAAAACTAGTAACACATGGTAGAATACGTCCGTTGAAAACTAAATACTGAAGAAAAGGGTTAAGAAAGAAATAGTAAAAAGAATGGATTATTTTAAGAGAGGCAGAACGGTGAAAGCTGCTAATAGTTTATCTTTTGAACACGTCTTTTATCTATATTTAATTTAGAACCCTTCTAGGAAAGAAAGTTTATACATAATCCCAGACGGAAATCTTACCGTAATTAAGATACCTAGTGTCGTAGTAACGGAGCTGGGATTAAAACGAGAAGAAAGAAAACTCTCGCTTCCTAACATATATGTACGATATTATTGGTATGTTAGAGAAACGAGAGTTTTCTGTTTTTAATATGGTGGTTGTAGCTCAATGGTAGAGCGCTGCTCTGTGGAAGCAGATGTTGCGGGTTCAATTCCCGTCAACCACCCCAAATGATCATCCGACTCGTTAGGATCCTGTAATATCTCAAAGAGACAACATAAAAAGGTGGTTGTATAACCAGGAAAGCAGTAAGTTACTCCCTCAGGAAAAATCATTTCCTGTAATCTTTGTTTTGTTGATAAGTCCGCGTTTTTCCAGGTTTGTGCAATGTGTTGTATGAAATGTTCTGCGAATGCACAGATAGTTTCAATATCCAGTTTTTGCATAGAACCCTCGTTGATCTGTACTTTCTTAACTACAATCTTGTTCTTTAGCTCGTCATCAAGTTCTTTGTATACCTCGTCATCATAAACACCTGTCATGTTCTTTTTGGCTAAAGCTTTTCTTTCTTCCATTAGAGAATCAAGTTCTTTGTTCAGTGTGTCTACATCTTTAGTTAAATCTTTGTATTTGGCATCGTACTTTTCCTTTAGGATTTTTGTGAACTTTTTAACAGTTTCTTGTTTTGGCTTTATCTTTAACAAGTAATCGTAAAATTGGGTTTCAAATTCTTCAGTTGGTATAGATGGGCTGTGATTTAAACATCTGTAATATGGGTACCTTTTGGATCTACCCTGGCACCAGTTGCCCGTGATTGGTTCACCACACTTTTCGCATAGAGCGAAATGTCTAAGTGGGAAGTCGGGGTGATTTCGTTTCTTAGGTTGTGCTGTAAACGAGCTGCCCTCTGAGATTTGCTGTATTCGGTACCATTCTTCCTCGGTAAACATCTGTTCATACTTTCCAGGAAAGTATTTATTCCTAACTTTAGAATAAATAACTCCCTTATAAAATTCATTACTAAAGAATTTGGAAATAAATTGAGACGCTGCGGTTTTTCCGTTTCTTGTGGTAAATCCTCGTTTATTTAGAAGTTCTGCAATTTGTTTTTTAGTGTAAATTCCGGTTAAATAATCATATCCTGCTTGTTGCATTTGAGAGAATCTTGGCTCATCTCTTACGGGGTAGTTTTTATTACCATCTCCTAACTTGTATTTGTATCCAACTGAGAGGGGATTTGTAGGTAAACCTGCTTCAAGTCGTTTGCTCATACCATCTTTGGTTCTTACACTTTTTGTAGCATTATCCAATTTTGCGGAGGCTGCCATTAAAGTTTCCATAAACTCTCCTGCAGGGGTGTTGTCCACTTGTTCAGTAATTGAAACTATTGTGATTCCATACTCGGCTAATCTTCGTTTTACGGCTAAGTAATCAAAAGTTTCGCGAGAAAGCCTATCTATTTTATAAATTATGAGTGCGTCCAGTTTCCCTTTATTTAATCGGCAAAATTCTAATAATTCTATAAGTGCAGGTCTATTCAAAGAGGTTGCGGATTTACCCTCGTCTTTAAAAATCTTTAATAACTTGTATCCGTTACAAGAACAGTATTCTTTACATTTATCTGACTGATTGGCTAAGGAGTAGTTATTGATTTGTTCTTCTGAGGATACTCTTACATATCCTACCGCATTTTTGATCATATAAAAATTAAGACCGCCTTAGGTGTAGCCAACAAAAGAATTACCCTTAGTTGTCCTAAGACGGTCATAAAAAGGGGCAATTCTATTAAGTTGGCTACATTTAAATTATACATTAGTCGGATGCCTTTCAGGAAGCTTTGTTTGGATCATATTTCCAGTCGTTTTCATCAGTTCAACTAAAGCAATATCTGCCAGCATATCC
>JBAQUF010000035.1:0-12552 GCA_049297375.1 Patescibacteria group bacterium | reverse complement strand
TGCGAAAGTAGGTCAAAGTCCGTTCTTTGCCGAACTTCACGATCTGCCAGGCTGCCTTGAATGCCCCGACTGCGGCCGTATCCTTCGGGTCCAGCTTGTACAACTCTCGCCAGCCGAAATTGATGATGCCAACCATCCGGAGCTTCTTGTCGTCGGGGTATTCCGGCACCATGTGATGCAGACTTCCGATACCCAGAGCCTTTTTTAGATCCTTGGCAAAGGTTGATGTGACGGGAACGCGCTCGGTCGCACCGGTTATTTGCAATTCGCATTCATCGTCCGTGTTTCGCGTCTGATCAGCCTGGTCACGCGGCGGTTCATCTGGTGCTTCTGGGTCCTCGGGATACCGCTCGAAAACCGCGGTTACCCGGTCAACCGCGACCAGATAAGACCGGTGGCACTGTACAAACAACCCTTTCAGGCTTCTGGCAAGAACTGGAAGGTTGCCGGGGATTTCGAAGGGTTCTTTCTGGCCAGCGACATAGGCGGAGGTCGTCATCGTGCCTGCCTGGAAATATGCGACATCCCGCACCCTGAAAGACTTGCCGTCAATCGACCACAATACCCGATTCTGGTTCGCCAGCCGTTCGACCAGGTTGGAAACTTGTGCCGTCGTCACAGCAAACGCTTCTCGAATTCTTCCAGATAGGTAGCCGTAACACCGTTCAAAAGTGGCTTTTCAAGCCCCTCAAACCATAGGTCCCGGGCGTTGTTTATCTTCATGCCAAGGATCTTCTTTAGGTTCACGATGTAAAACTTGCTGGTCTTCAGGAAATGGGGATTATCAGCGAGTTTTCTCTCGACTTCCGCCAGACTGCGAGTGGTGTAATAGGTTTTCCCGTCGGAAGTAATCAGCGCTGTTTCCTCGCGCCCTGCTTCAGCTTTTGTGGTGATGTAGCATACATCACTGAGTTCCAGCAGAAAGACCGCCATTGCCGGGTCTGGTGGTTCAACCTCCAGACGCTTTATAGGCGGGTCGATCGACATCAACCTATCAAGGATTTTCTGTAGAATCGGGGTTTCATCCAGCCTTACGGGTTGTTTCATTGCTTGCCACCTTTCCGGGAAACTTGAATCGAAAGCGCCTTCATGCTTCATTTCTCCTGTTCCTGCCCGGAACCGCCCGTTCTCAAACGGCCCCAGCG
The DNA here is from genome assembly GCA_049297375.1 of Patescibacteria group bacterium. Taxonomy (GTDB): domain Bacteria; phylum Patescibacteriota; class WWE3; order UBA101185; family UBA10185; genus JAAZNV01. The sequence continues at coordinate 11,407 of JBAQUF010000035.1, read as the reverse complement.
GCCTTGATGCAGTCCTGTAGAGACCGTATTTTCCAGTTGCCCTCGAATCGTTTTAGATGCAAAATTACGATGTTTTTACAGCCGGTTCAGCCCTTTCAGGCCCGTCTTGCGGAAGGTTGATATCGAGATCGAAAACCCTTGTTATCGTTCGCAAGGCTCAGGCGGAGGGGAAACCAGCTCTTGTTTTCCCCTCCTCCCGAACCCTCCCACCCTTTCCTTCTCAAAAGAACCTGCTCTGCGGCCGGTCTTTGAGACGAATGGCGGCTGGTGACAGGAATGTTGGGTTTAGGCCTAAAGCAAGGTCCGAGGAGTAATGCCACAAAAGAAGTGTAATTTATTGTCATTCAGTCGATTCTCGCAACGTCTCCGGGTTGAATATCTGCAACCAAAGACGCTCATACCACGGCATCGGGACCGGTTGAACTCGAACAGGTTCCCAGACCCTTACGGGTTTTGGTGGTTCGATTGCCCTGGGTGCCGGCATTGGTTCGAGACGTTCGACCAGGCGAACCATCCCCTCCCGAAGAGCGCGGTTCTCGTCAACCATGACTTTCATTTGACCTGCCATGGCAAGCATGGCCGATTCAATGCTTGCCAAACGTTTATCTTGGACATTGTCTGGCGAAACCTGGACTGCTTGAGTATCGGCAGTTGAGATAGCCTCTCGGAACATTGCCAAAGCGGCATCATCGAACAGCAGAATACCCTTTTCCTTGTGGCTATGAGGCTTTAACCGCTCTTTCATTCCGGCGAAACGCTTGTAAATGGTTGTCTGACTGACCCCCAGGAGGGAGGCAATTTCATTGACCCTAAATTTTCCACTCATACCAAACCCCCGTCAAAGTAAGATTGACTCTTCATCGGCATAGCGCGGCTCATGGTTGATACCAAACCCTTTGGTATGGGCGAAACCCGGCCAAAGCCCGATCAATAAAGGACCCATACCAAAGGGTTTGGTATGGGAAAAACCATTTCGCCGAGGCTTTTTTCTATCCTTGGGGTAAACCCAACAATTCTGTCACCAGATGCAAACAATTCTTGGCAATGTCACAAAACGCAGTCTACGAGCTATTTACAGTGAATTCATTCATTTTCTTCTGTTAGATGCGTATCAATTGAACTCCACAAGTTTCAATGACAGGAAAACCTTTCGCAGAGCAGATCCACCATTGTATCATTTTAACTAAGGTCAAATTGACCCATCACATTTTTATCGACCTCTGAAACTGGCTTCAACAAACGCTTTTCCTGGTTGTTTGCATCTGGTGACAGAATTGTTGGGTTTATGCCTAAACGCGGGGAACTACGCCAGCGATACCGAGAAGGTCAGGAAGACCAATTGGGTGCATTGGGATTGGTGGTCAACATGATCATCCTGTGGAACACTATCTACCTGGATGCCGCTCTGATGCAGCTTCGCCAAGAGGGATATCCCGTGAAAGATGAGGATGTCCCACGATTATCACCGCTCATCCATGACCACATAAATATGCTGGGCCGATATTCCTTCGCTGTCCCTGAATCTGTGACCAGAGGGGAATTGAGACCTCTCCGCGATCCATTTACTCTCGACGAATAGCCCTTATCTGACTTCCCTGTTCCGTTGCTCCCCAAACCCCTAATGCGGCTCACACATAACTCGAAACCCACCCAAACTAATAGGTTCAGATGGTAGCCAATGGCCACGAAAGCGTATATTGCAAGTTGATGGTGGTTCACCACTGGACCCACCACGCAAAACACGATATTTCCTTCCCCAATTGAAGGCAAATTCATTTTTGTCCTCTGAAATGCTTCTTCTTTCATACCAATCATCACACCATTCCCACACGTTTCCAATCATATCATAGAAACCCCAATCGTTAGGTTTCTTCCTACCAACTGGATGATATGGTATTCCAAAAGAATTTCTTTCATACCAACAATAGTCTGCATTTATCTTATCGCCCCAATAGTATTCCCCTTTAGTTCCTGCGCGACAAGCATATTCCCATTCAATTTCCTTTGGCAATCGATAGACAGAACCCTCAAATTTAGATAATCGCCCGCAGAATTCAACTGCGTCATCGTAAGAAACATTGTCTACGGGTAAGCTTTTCCCCGGCCGCTTAAAAGTGGAAGGGTTCCTTCCCATGACCTTTTCATACTCTTCCTGGGTCACCTCATATACGCCCAAATAAAAGGCATTGTTGATAGTTGCTTCCCGTTCTCGACCCAACATGAAGGAACCTGTTGAAACGTAGTTCAAGCTCATACCAATAGAATTAACGATACTGCTTTCCTGAACACCCCTTCCAACCTTGTCATCGACAGAACTATTACCAACCGATTGGGCAACACAGAAAGTGTTGCCCAACATTAGTATGAACGCCAACAACCCCAACATTTGGTATTTTATCAATGTTTTACAGCTTCCAGTAGGCATTCCTACTGATTTAATCCATCCAATATTAGGGCTTTTTCCTCGCGTGTAAATGTGGTGGCATCATTCTCTTGCCACCACATGATTGAATTGAGATCCTTGCTGTGATAAGTCCCTTGCGAAATAAAACTAGGCTTATCAAGAATCTGATGTGCAGCTTCATGAGCAACATCAAGTACAAGTGGAGAGGCAATTTCTGCATCAACTATAGACTGGCGACCAATTGTTACTCCAGGGTTGCCATTAATATATGCTTTACCAGAAACAATAACGTTAGCAAATAGCTTATCTGGAGTATCAATTCTTGATAACCTATTGAATACATCTTTTGTTGGCTGAGAAAAACCGAAACCCAAGCCTCGTTTAAGACCAAGCTCTTTATCGTTGCTGTACATCTCATATGCATCCTCAATACCAAAATCAGCTCCAGCACACGGATCCTTCAAAAATCCAAACGCCTTCATAAGCCATTGGTTTCCTTTAAAAGCAGGTTCATACCTATGATGTATTATATTTAAGACAAGTTTTTTAAATAATCCATACGGGTCGCTGTAGATTATTCCGGTTCGGACGCAAAATTCCAGTAAACGAAGCTCGAAACCCAGTAGTGTTCCTGGTTTCCGTGTGGTCGATTCCGGGTGCATTTCGGCGGAAATTGCCGCAGACCCTTGACGCGAGTTTTCGGAAAAGTAAGCGGAAACCCAAGACGGAATCAGGAGCAGGAGAATAAAAAACCCGAAAAGCCAGTTGTGATGCTTGAATTTCACGCTTTAACAGTTCTCCTTTCTCTGAAATTTGGCTCTCATTCTGATTCCGACGTTGAACAGTTTACCGGAAAAGGCGACTAAAGAAAAGAAGGAAAGGCTTTTCGCTCATCACGGGAAAGTCTCATCAGATGGATGTTCCGGAAGCATCGCGGGGTACAAGGTACATTTTTCATTTAGCTGCCGTGGTAAAGGATCTTTGAGAGCAGGAAGGGGTGAGGGGTTTCAGGGGGCGGGGAAAACATGAGCCGGTTTCCCCGCCTCCTGAGCCTTGCAATCAATAACAAAGGCTTCGAACACGAACGCGACCTTGATAAATTCCTCCGGGCTTTTGGTTCTTCCACGGCGCCCGCGCCAGGCCACCAGAGCCGCGACCGACCACGACCCAGCCCACCGGGTCCACTCGAACGAAGTTGAGTGGCGGCGTGAGCCCAAGAGCAAAGGGCGGCGGCGGGTCGATGATCATCTAAGCCGGGCTTAGATGGCAAGCGAAGGCGCAAAGGCCATGACAGAAACCGGCACGGATGACGGTTTCTGGCGGGGGCTTTGCTTTCCCGAGCGGTTCGACCCGCCGTTCTGCCGCCCTTTGCTCGCAGCCGGTGGGCGGTGGCCGAAGTTCCACAGGCATCGAACGGGATCAAAAAATGGTTCACCGCGCTACGGTCGGGGCTCCCCGCCCGGCGCTACCGCTTATGTTTTCTTTTGCTTCTTTTTCCTTTTTCCGGTGGTCTTATGCGTCCTCACCTTTTCCCCCGGAAGCAGCTTCAGACGGTTTCCCAGAAGCCTTTTGATTAACATTCGTTTCTTTTTAGCTGCCTTGGTTGTTGGTGGTTCCGGGTTTTCCGTTTCTCCTTCGGCGACTAAATCGGAAAGTGCCGCTTCTCTTTCCTCTATGCTGTTTTCCTCCGCTTCCAGCTCTTTCAAACGTTCCGGATTGCGCCTAAGATTCGCTCCAGGATGGGTTTTCTTGAAAACCTCCTGTAATCCCCGAATGGAAACCCGTGTGTAAATTTCCGTCGTGTTCAGGTTTTCATGGCCTAACATCTGCTGAATGTAACGAATATCCGCCCCGCCTTCCAGCATCAGCGTCGCCATGGTATGTCTAAATATGTGGCAGGAACCGCTTTTCCCGAGGTTCGCCGCCCCGACGTAGGCCGCGCCCATGTCCGTGAGGGTGTCCGGGGTGAGGGGGTGACCGTCGTTTGATAAAAACAGGGTTCCATCGTCTGGCGGCACTGCCAGGGAAGGCCGCACTTCCCGAAGGTATTTTTCCAGCCAGGCTAAAGCCCGCTCACCGACCGGTACCATACGATCCTTCCAGCCCTTGGTTTCCTTGAGGAACAGCACGCCCCGATCGGCGTCCACGTCGAATATTTTCAGCCTCGACAATTCCCCCCGCCGAATGCCGCTTGAATAGAACACCTCGAAGATGGCCCGGTCTCGAAGACCCAGCGAATCGTTGATATTGAACTGCTGAAAAACCTTTTCCATTTCCTGAGCGGTCAGCACCTGCCGGGGAAGCGACTTGATTTTCCTGGGCACTTCCAGATCGGCGGCGGGGTTCGCCAGAATGTAGTTGCTTTTGGTCAGCCACCGATAAAAGGCGATGACCGGCAGAATATGGGCTAATTGGCTGTTGAGGGCCAGCGGCTTACCGTCCTGTTTTCGGTAATGAAAAACATACCGCTGGAACCGCTCCAGCATGGGTCGGGTCACTTCCTGCGGTCGGGTGATTCCCCTTGTATCGAGCCAGACCGCGAAAAACCGAAGGTATTTTTCCCGGCCTTCAAGGGTCGCTTCGGCGTAACCTTTCACCCGTGACCATTCGATGAATTGCGGGATGAGAAAGCCCATTCCGCGCGGATCGTCCGCGCCGGGAATCGTAGGCTTGGGTTTGAATTTCCCCCGGCGGCCCATCAGGATACCTCGTGAAACAGGCTTTCAGAACCGTTTCCCTTGTCCTTCACTGGTTTGAATTTGGGGTTATGTTGGGAATTCGTAGGCGCATGTTGAATCCCCTGCCGTATACGTGAATTTTCGGCGTTTTTTGAATCGTCACCCGGGAGACCCGCACCAGCCACCGGTAAAAGTGTGCTTTCCGGGGTCCGCCATCCCCCCGTTTCACCCCCGTTTTGGGGCCGTTTTGGCCCCGATAACTCCTCGTTTGACTCCGCCACCCCCGGCGAAAAGTCCGCCACCTTTGGAACGTAGTTGCAGCTGTTGGTTTTTTCCTTGAGCTTTTCAAGGTTGATAAGACCGAGTACAAAAGGTTTTCCGTCTTTTCCTTCTCCGTTGTAAAGAAGCTCGTAGACGAAACATTGACCCCGAAGGCCCCTGTGAACAAGCACGTATTCCATATCTACCAATCTTTCCAGGTGAACCCGCACTTGTGACAGGCACCAGCCGGAAAAGTCGCAGATTTCCCGGCGATGAAAGCGAAAATCTTCCTGTTCGATTCCCATTTCCTCACAGCGGGTTTTGACCATTTGGTTGAGAATATCTATAAATTTCCTGGTCTGGGGCAGAAGTTCATCGAGAGTCCGGCCTAAAACCTCGTTGGCAAGCTTGTTTGCCAATTCGATATCATCGAAAGTCACTTCTATAAAGGATTCCGAATAGCCGTTAACGGTCGTATTTTTCATGGGCCGTTGGTATTGACGAAGCAGAGTGATAGCCCGAATGAGGGTCAGATATTTCTTGTGGTCGCGTCTGGTTCGCGTGGTGTCATCGAGGAAGGTCAATTCCCGAGCGTAAGGATTGGCCACTAAAAGAGGGCGTATAAGCCTTTGGGCATTCCGATGAAGTTTGTAAAGAGGGCTTCGACCTCGAAGCCTGGTTAATCCTTCCAGCGTTTCCATTTCCCGCTGTAGTTTGTGAATGGCGCGGGTTTGCTCGCGGCCTTCATTCACGGTTATAACGATACAGCGGTTTTGCAGCTCTAAATCGATGTCGATTTTAGTGGTGGTAACGAAGATCATTACCGGGCCTTCGACGTGATACTCATGAGTAACGAGTTTTCCGGTAGATGGGTCTTTCCCGGTCGAAGCTATGGTTAATTCCCCTTCGCTTTGCAAAAGCTTAATCGCATAAGAAGCGCGTTCCGCGCCTTCCTCTTCGACGATGGCCAATATTTTGTTTTTAAGGCTGGTTTCCCCCATGTAAAAGAGAGATTGACCGGTCATCGCGGAATACTTCACCCGTTCCTCTTCCGGCAGGAATGCAAGAACCGCTTCCATAAGAGAAGTTTTCCCGGCTGCCGATGATGATTGAATAATCACGGCGAGCGGGTTTTCCAATTTTCGGGAAACGGCGGAAAGATAGCAAACAAGCTTGTTTGTTTCTTCTCCAACGCTACCGCATTTTTCAAAGTCGCTCAGAATGCGGGTTAAAAGATGGGGATCCTGAAGCAATTCCAGGGCTTCGGCTCGTTCCTGGTCGCTCAAGACTACTGCCGTATCTTTTGGGGCAAGGGCTTCCTTGATTTGTTTCTCTTGGATCTCTTCGAGCTTTTGAAGCACCTTTCCAAGGTCACTCTTGATGACATCCTCTTTAACTCTTAAATCTTCAGCAGCCTGTTTTACAAAACTCAGGCGGGATCTAGCGGAATACAGGTCAATGGTATCGACGTAATAGGAATCGCCTTTTGAAACCATGAGATTGACCTTGATTGACTCATAACTCATGTTCTTTGACAGTCCGCGAACCCGCCACCGGCGCGACTCAATCGTGATGATGATTTCTTCAGCTTTAATTTCGATGACGGGCTCTGGAACCGTGGGCCGGGTTACCGGCGCAGTCCGCGCCGGTTCCGGCGTTGGTGGTTCCACGATTGTCTTTTTGGCATCTAAGGGGAAAATCTCCTCTTGCTCTTGCGTAGGCTGGGAAAGCGCTTCCTGCCTTCGTGGCTCCGCGGAAGGCTTTTCTTCCCGGCTCGAGGCTTGGGAAAGGGTTTCCGGGCCTGGAATTTCCTCAGAGAGATTTCCCCATTTAGTTGCCGCTTTTGGTTCTTCGGGGCGGCATCCCGCTTCCGGTGTTCCGGAAACTTGTACCATTTTCCGGTTTCCTTTACCGATCCAAACAGCGTTACGAATGGCAAGATCAAGGGATTTTTCCGCCGGGGTCACCTTCTGGGCGTATTCGTTCGCGTCCATGTCGCGGGGAAAGAGGATCTGAAAGACTTCGAAGCCTTCCGGCACCAGTTTTTCGGAAAGTTCTTTCGCGGCTTTTTCCCCGGCTTTGTCGCGGTCGTAGGCGATGTATACCCGCTCTATTCCGTATTTCTTGAAAGCGTCCAGGTGGTCCGGCGTGAAGCCGTTCACGCCATAGGAAGCTGTGACATTGCGGAAACCCGCGCACCAGAAGGTTAAAGCGTCGATGATGGCCTCACAGAGGATGATTTCTTTTGCGCTTTGAAAGCCTTGGATATTGAAAATTCCTTTGTGGGGACCTGGAAGATATGAATGATATTGAAGCCTCGGGTCGCGATTGGTGCAAGTTTTCCGGCCGTATATTTCGGTGACGTTGTTGTATTCATCGAAGATGGGAAACACGACGGAGCCCCGAAAGAATTCGTGGCCGCTTTCTCGCATGAGTCCCATTTTTGAAAGTTTCTCGCGGATCGCCGCGCCCGCTTGCCGGTTTTTGTCCGGAAGCCGCAAGCCAAGCGTGCGATTGGAATACCCTATCCTGAAATGGTCGATCATTTGGGAATTTTTCAAGCCCCGCGATTCCAGATAGGCCAGCCCTTCCGGGGTTTGCTTCAAGGTTCGGTGGTAGTAATCAATGACCTGATGAAAGAGTTGTTGCTCATCGGCGCTGAAATCGACCGGCGGGGGAAGCTTTGGAACGGTGGCCTTTTTCGTAAGCTTTTCTGAAAATGACCCTTGCGGTACCACGCCTTCCCGCAGGATTTCCACGGCATGCCGGAAGCTCACACCCTCCGCTTTCATCACCCAATCAATAACCGAGCCGCCCATGTTGCATTCCCCCATGCAATGCCAAATGTTTATGGAGGGCGTGATAATAAGGCTGGGGTTGTGGTCTTCATGGAAGGGACAAAGCCCTACCAGATCTTTTCCCTGGGGCTTCAGCTTGATTCCTCGTGCCTCAGCCAGGCGCTGAATGGGAATTTCCGCCTTTAGCCGCTCTAATTCATCGGGAGCAATGCGGGGAAGTGCCATTTTTCGGGAACCTCCAAAAAAATCTTTCAAGGATAAACTTGATGACCCGAAGGATATCATGGTATACTTCGGGTGTCAATATGAATACTTTAAACGCCCACCCAAGACAGCGCAAGCAAGCCGCCTTTGTGATAGTTTCAAAGGAAAGAGCAATCGAGGAGCGTTGTCTTATGAGCTTCAAAGACACCTTTGTTAGACTTCGGAAGGAAAAGGGATTTCTTCAGACTCAAGTAGCGGAAAAGCTGGGAATTTCCGTCGGCCAGGTGAAGAAATATGAAAAGGGGGTTTCTACCCCATCCCTTACCGTTTTGGGTAAGATGGCAACCTTTTTCGGGGTAAGCACCGATATTTTTGTTTTCGATGACGGGAAAGGCGTTGCCGGGGAAAAGCTGGAACCCGAGCTTTTACGCCGATTTGAAATGGTGTCTCACCTTCCGGAACGGGAGCGGGATGCCTTGATGCTTGTGATGGATTCAATCATTGCAAAGCAAAAACTCCGGGAAGTCATCGGCATCTAAAAAAATAAGCAGGGACGCGCAGGATGGGAAAACCCAGTCCAGCGCGTTTTTCATTTTAGCCGGAAACACCAAATGAATAAACGGTGGCGCGGCCTGGTCGGGTCCCCGCGGCGGGGTCCCGGGCCTGAGCCACGCACAAGGTTTTGAGGCTTTGGGTGGCTTCGGCGAACGCCCGCCGGCTTCGGTTGAAGGGCGGCAAAGACGGCGGGGCGACCGCTCCGGGAGAAGGCAAACGGCGCACCAAGTCGTGCCATCCCTGGACACGACTTGATACGCCGTTTGCGCCCGTTCGCTTCCCGCCCAAGAGTCTCTTGGGCGGAGATCGCCCCGCCTGCCGCCCTTCAACCTCGCCCCTCACGGGGTCCGCTGAACAAGTTGCAGCGGAACCGGCGGGCTGGCTTGGGGTTACTCGGGGGCTGGTCGGCCTAGCGAAGACTGACCCGCTGAAGCGAGCCTGCATGAAAAACGCACTTCACTTTGGCGAGGCAGGGTAAAGGACTGGGGAAAGCAAATCCTGAGCTTCGCCAATCTTTCTCCCAATTAGGTTAAAAATGTCCTCTTCAGCTTTAGTCTTTTTCCTAAAAATGCTAAAGATTCCATTTTTTGAAGAGCCATCAATGCCTTTTAAAGTGACCCTGTACAGTCTCAGGCAAGTCAAATAAATTTCGCCTGCCCGGACTGTGTTTTTTAATGAAGTGGTTTTCAATGAATCGAGGCGGCCATTTGCCAGACTTTTCAATTCGTGCAAACTCGCTTGAATTTCCTTTGAACAAGCATCTATGGAATTGAGAATTTCTTTTGAAGAATTACTGGGCGCCGTCCCTTTTCTCTCGATATCGTAGTTTTTGTCACTCACATGCCTAATGGTTGTTAGCAGGGTTTGAAATGCCTCTTCAATTTGGGTGGCTATTCGAAATACATCCTTTTCGGTAATCCCCTTAGCAAAGCACAATTGCAGGCAGCTCAATAATACCAATACTACTGCCGCAATGTGCTTTGTTGGTGCTTTCAAGGGGGAAGAATTTACTTTGAGAGAACTGGGTCTAAGGAGTGAAAAGGATCCAAATCAGATAATTGCGGAGCTTTCTTTACGCCCTTCTTCCCAGGCGAGTTGTCGTAAAGTTTGTTGGAGTTAAACAACTCCTGCCTGAGCCCATGTTGCGTCTGGTAAATTGCATGGTGAGAGAAAATAAATTCGTGAAAGTCGAGGGCATGTAGACCTTCGTGCAATAGTTCATGAGCTACAAAGGCGGCATTTGATTCCGAAAAGTGCGGTGGAAGCTTTCCTCTGCTTCCAAGAAAGATTGTTAAAACACCGCCCATGCTGCTGGTCCATTCACCAAGTTCTTTTCCGCAATTCCTTTCTCTAATACTTTCCTCTTTCAAAAAGCCGTTAATGAAATCCTCATTCTGAATAAATGGGGTCCACGAACCCCTCCTAATTCCGCCGATACTGAAGTCGTAGTTGGGGTCAATGTTTACCCAGATATCCCATTTAAAATCATCCATAAGCTTTAAATACTTCCCAAAGCTGGAGCCTTCCAGAAGGCTCCGGGCTTGTTGATAAAGGGCGAAATCTCCTCCTTTAAAAATTACCTTCAATCCAAAGGGATCAGTGTAGATGATCGGGTTGTTGCCAGCATAACCCCAAAGATTATTACCCCCGTCAAAGCTGATCGGATCTTTTGAGATAAACCGCCCTACGCGCGGGTTTAGCATTCTATTTCTGTTTCCGTATAGCTGCGAGAATGCATCAAATCTTCGTCCAGTGTACAAGTAAGGCACGAGCACGCGGCTGTGGTGTCGTCCCAGATGCCACGGATCAAACCCGGCGTTCTCGAACGAGCGTCCGCCTTCGAACCTGTCGAGATAATCATCCAGATCCTTTTCGCCGCAAGGTGCCACGCCATGGCCCGGTTTATCCGGCCATCTCATGTTGCCCCATGCGTCGTATCCGATCTTGGTGACCGCTTTACCGCTTCTGTTTGTAAGGGCTATCGTTGAACCAAGTCCATCTTTTAGGTGTTCAAGCATGCGACCATGGTATTTCGTTGACACGAGATCATCGGTTCCAGGTCCGCCGATGAATTCGCGAATCAGCTTGAGCTTGGTTTTCTCTTCACACTTGCCCTTGCGATCGCGTTCTTTGTAAGTTTCCAGTGTGTATTCATGGCTTTCATCATCGCCATCAAACAGGCTGACGAAGGTTTCATCACCGGTTTTTCGAGTAATTCTCTTCCAAGACTCTGGTGCATATCCGTAGGCTTCCGCAATGGTGAAGATTTGCGGACACTTCTTGCACTTCCTTTTCCCGTGTTTCGGGCACTCAATATCTTTTTCGGTCCGGGTCAGGCGATTATCATTACTCCAGAAATACCTGGTTTCATCGCCATTTTCAACGGCTGTTACCTGGTTCCCGTCAGCATCAAACGCGAACGTATCCGACGCCCTCGAAATCAGCCTCCCGCCTGCGTCATAACCAAGCGGAATGACCACTGTGTCAGTGCCAAGAACAATTTTACG
>JBAQUF010000034.1:0-10015 GCA_049297375.1 Patescibacteria group bacterium | reverse complement strand
AATTTGTTCTATCCTAGCTTAATCATTAAGGTTCCTAAAGTCATTATTGCCGCTGCAATCCAACTGTACTTCGTTGGTTTATCCTTAAGGAATATATAGCCAAAAATTAAGATAAAAAATATTTGTAATCTTTTTACTCCTAGAACTAAAGCAACAGGCCCACCTGTAAGAGCAGAGAAAACGAGTAGAGTGGATAAGCCGTAGATAAACCCGTTTGCAAGTAAAATTATAAAGTTATCTTTGAATTCTTTAATCCATTTTTTATGTTCTTTTTTTAATAAATATGTGGTTAAAATAACAATCATAATTACATCCTCGGCTAGTAGGGCAAATGCTGAGTTTACTGGTTGGGTATTGTTTATTCCTATTTTGTCAAAAATTGCAGTAAGGGCATTTAGCATTATGGCGAAAAGGAAAATAAGAGAGGCTTTGTTGGTAAATAAAAGCTTAAAAGGTTTTAAGAGATCTTCTTTAGTCTGGTCGGCATTTAAGATATAAGAACCTACGACTGTAAGGAACAAACCAATCACAGGGATAAGTCTTAGAGACTCTGACAAAAATAGCAGACCGAAGACATAAGTAAAAAATCCGTTAAAAGCTGTTAATGGAAAAACTTTAGATACTAAGTTGTTCTTTATTGTTTCATTAGAGATGGTTTTTGAAAAAATAAATGTTACTGAAGAAGCGGTTACTCCCAAGAAAAACATTTGGTTTAAAGAGGGAAGTCCATTTTTTAGTGCAAAATAAGCAGTTAAAGGAAGAGACAAAGTAAAAAGCGACCAAGTTAGCACAACTGCACTTACTTTATTTAAGGCCTTTTTGTTTAAAGTTATTTCTACTGCACCTGTAATAGCTGAACAGAATGCTAACCAAAACCACATGAGGTAATTATAACAGGAAGTTTTGTTCGTATAACGGTCACCTTGGCGTTACTTTGTTAAGTCGTATTTCGTTGCTCTGACAAGGAAATATATTATGACTTCCCACACAGAACTTTATACGAAGATTGTTAAACTTTTTGGTATAGGCACTTGTTAAATAAAAAAGGGTTTAATCTTTCGATAAACCCTTTTTGGGAGGTTGCTGTTTTAGATCAGTTTAGGATACTTGGCTTTTATTGCAATAACCAACAACGCTGCCTGAGCATCGTGTACATTTGCCCTGAACTCTTTCCCCACTAGATTTTTGGGCTTCTTCACCCCAAAATGTTCCATTACGAGAGCTAAAGTTTCTTCCCTTAAGTATGCTGTACCCCTTGTATAGGGAAATACATACCCCTTTGGATGGTCTTCTACCACAACTGCCCAATAATTCTCCTCCTGTTTAAATAAGAGGTGTCTTACATTTGGCTCGACGCGTATAATCTTCCACACATCAGGGTCATACTTAGGCTCCCTTTTGGTGTATAAGGATATTTTAATGCCTCTTTCTTTTGGATAGTGGGATCGAAGAAAGTCTTCTAAAGCTTCCTTGGGTTCAGAATAGTTTGTATCAAAGATCCTACCTTCTTTAAAATCTCGTATACTTTTCACCTCGAGGCTTTTCATCAAAAGCTCTAAGGTCTTGAGATTTATAAGCAGAGTACCGAACGAACTCCCCGAATTCCAACTAACACCTGAAACAACTACATAGTTTGGTCTTTTTCTCTCTACAAAGCGAATCTCAGCTTTCATATCATCTCTCCTTTATCTGGTTTTAGAGGATCATACTACAGGGATTATGTGGAGTCAAACAACATAGGGCAATGGTTCCCCCATACGGAACTTTATACGAATTTTAGAGAAATTGTTATTTGTGTAGTTTTCGTTTAAATAAAAAATAAGAGACAAACTTTTTTTAATTTGTCTCTTTTACGGGTTAGTGTATTGGAACCAGTGACCAGCAAAAATCATTAGCTTCAATACTCTCAATGTACCCAGAACTCTTGAGTTTATCGAGAGCTTTGGTAAGTTCTTCATCTGTGACTTTAAGCTCTTCTGTAATTGCATCAAACGTTTTCGGTCCGGAGGACTTTAAAGCACGAAGGATCCGCTCTTCAAGTGCTTCTTTTTCCTTCTTAATTTTGATATCAGTTATTTCAAGCTTGTATGTATCACCATTTTTAGTATCAAGTAAAGTTAGGGACATACTGTCACTTGGTTCACCATTTCCAGGGTTTATACCTGTTACTTTAACTCTTTCTGAACTTGACAGCACTGCCGTTAACATTCCTAGATTAAATACTTGTTGATCAGTCGCCATTTGCATTCTCCTTTGTGGTTTATTTACTGAGATTATAGAATAAATAAAAGGGTTAGTCAAACACTACAGGGTAATGGTTCGCCGTCGGTTTGGAGGTTAAAAAAATGCTTACTTACTGTTTAAAGCACTTTTCCACTATTTAAGTGAAAATGTATCTGATTAACTTCCTGTCTGTTTCCTCCGTTTGTAAGTATAGTGTATTCGGATTCATTCCAACCTAATTCTATTACTATTTCTTTTGCTACTTTATATATTTCCTCAATAAACTTAAAATCGTCTTCATTCATCTCTGTGAGGCTCTTTATTTGTTTCTTTGGTACCAATAAAATATGTTTTTCCCAGTATGGTTTGGGATGCCAGAAAGCTAATACTTTATCAGTTTCCTTGACTCTTTTGACGGGTAATAAATTGGATAAAGGTGTACCGAAAGCAATTCCTACAATTAAATCGCCTAATGGAGTCTTTGCTAGTTTAAATATTTGCTCGGAAATTTTCATTAATATCTATTATATAGGATTTACCGCAAAGCAATGCACGTTAGAACTTATTGGCTCCGCATAGTGGTTAGAACCATTTTTGAGAGAAAGGACGAGTGTATCTACACATCAGATTTAAGACGAAAAATTTGATTAAATAAAGCAATGTACCTTACAAAACAACTATATAGCAGAGGATGTTATAAAAGCCTTGACATCTGCCCAGCTGATATTTAAAAGATAATCTGGTTCAGGGTCACTATCTGCATCGTCGAAATATACAAGAGATTTAAGAATATGAAGTCTGTGGTAGTTAACTTTCTTATATTTTTTCTCAAACGCTTTTAGGATCTCATTCAAAGAATACTTTTGTAAGAGCACGTACAGATCAACAAAATCCTTTTTTGTTCCTCTTTGAGATATCGCTGCGATTTTCATGCAGGCAATATCCAAAAGTTGTGCAAGCTCAATCTCCTTGTATTTTATTGTCCTTTCAAGCAGAGGGTATTTGTATTCAAAGAAACTAATTTTTACCTTGTCGATAAATACGTCTAAAGTTCCCTTATCTTGCTGTATGACGGTGGGCTTATATTTATTTAGATGTTGTAGTAGTAATTCCTGGGCGGGGTAATTTTGTGAGAAGAAATCTAAATCCACTGATTTTCTGTGACCGAGTTGTAACGCCAATGCCGTACCGCCCCCAAGGTAAAACACTTTTAGTGTTTCCTCTGCCTGAATCTTTTCCAAGACGTTTTTAGTTTCTATATAAAGCGTTTCTTCGTGCATGCCGGTAGTGAATCTTTAGGAATTTTGTAATAAAGGGAAAAGAAATTTCCAGTTTTTGGACTAATTCTTCGGGATTTATGTAGTGTTTCTGCTATCTTTTCTTTACTGTAATTATTATTTACCCATGCTAGTTCATCAAGATCCCCAAGTTCCAGAAGCCTTTCTATTATGAAAGAGTAATTCTCATCCACAGATAATTTGTTAGCATTTATATCCCAAAAGTATTTACTAAAATCTTTTGGTAATGTCCTTTTCATGGTGCAATTATATCAATATATTATGTTTGGTGTTAGACCGTGTTTTTGTGCTTATAGCGAGAGCAAGTTGGCTCCCCGCTCTGGAAGAAGTCAGGACCTGTTTTGTCGGAGTTACCTGTTAAATTACAGTCCTTTGGGTTTTAGTGCATCCAGACTTCGGTGTCAGAGGAAGTTAATCTGTCAGCTAATTCGTTGGTGAAATATTTTGCAGGTAAATCATAGTAACCTTCGTTGTTGTAGGCTTTTGCTGCTGCTCTAAACGTTAAGTATAATTCCCCTGTTCTATCCATCTTGAAAGGATGCTCTCCGGCTTTTGGCAATTCCTTTTTTACGAAGTATTCAAAGGCATCCTCCAAACCCACACCTTTGCTTGATTTATAATGCCACAAGTCCAAGTCCGCTCCATATTTTTCGCTGATTTCCGCTAACTTAATAAATCCGTATAGATTGAATAATTGGTAGTCGTATCCTACCCCACCTTCATGCCGTTTGAGTTCCTCCGGCATAGAACCATCCTCGGCAACCTGTCTATCTATGAGTGCTTTGGCGTATTCAAGTGCACCGACAACAGCTTCTCGGTCTCCAACAAAGTCAGCAACTTGGGCAACTTGGGCTGCGTAGAAAGTAGAATGGTTATTAGCCATCACCTTTTCCCGTTTTCCCTTATCACTGTTTTCAAGCCAGTTTAGATACTTTTCAAACCAATCTTTGACACCGGTTGCAGTTTCTGGGTCTTTCAAGAGCCCTTTGTTCTCCAAAGCAACTGTTACTTCTACAAAACGCATCAAAGCATCCCCTTCTATAATGCCGTAAAAGTTCCCAGTCGTTTCTTTGGGTTTCATTTGAGCATATTCTAGGTTAGGATTCATCCTTGTTGCTTCGTCCACAAACCAAGTTTTGAGGGTTCTTTCAACATATTCTGCATAAGCTGCCGCACTTGGGTTATCGCCTGTTGCTTGTGTTTCTAGGGCTGCAACAGTGAGAAACATAACATTGTTGCGTGCTCTTAACATAGTATCCTTGTCCGAGTTTAATTTGGATTCTGGGTTAATCTGACCATCTTTGCGGACAACTGTTCCATCCGCTTCTACATACCAATAAGGAGCCCTTGATACATAGTCATGTGGGTCATGTGAGGGGGTTTCAAATGTTCTGCTGGTAATTGCCACAACAGGCTCGTTTAGTATTTCATCTGCGATTGTTTTAATAGTTTCATTTGTTCCCATTTTTTCGTACATAATGTAACCAATTACTGGCTGTTTGTAAGTTAATACACCATCCCGCCATCAACTACGATAGTTGTACCAGCAACATAGCTAGAATCGTCAGAGGCTAGAAATACAGCCATTTTGGCAATTTCTTCTGGCTTGCCGAACCTTTTTACCCCAATTTGTGCCATCTCACTCTTAACGTAGTCTTCCGGAAGATACTTGTTTATATCTGTATCAACCCATCCGGGAGCAATAGAGTTCACTAGTATTTTTGGAGCAAGTTCTTTGGCAAGACTTTTAGTAATTGCGATAACACCTGCTTTTGAAGCATCATAATCCATTGAATCCGTACTGACAGTTCCCAAGCCGTTTGTAGATGAAATATTTATTATTCTGCCGCCTTCCGGTATATGTGGAATTGCATACTTACAGCAGAGAAATACGCCTATCAAATTTGTATCTAATGTTTTTCTCCATTGTTCTACGGTTTTTTCCATGAAGGGAATGTCAAAAACGATACCAGCATTATTAACTAAAATATCTATCTTTCCAAATTTCTTAACTGTTTGCTCTACCATTTGTTTGATATCATTTTCGTTTGATACGTCAGCTTTTAGTGCAATAGCCTCCGAACCAAGGTTTTCTATTTCACTAACTATTTTATCTGCTTCTTTTTGGGATTTATTGTAGTTCACAACAACCTTTGCTCCTTCTTTGGCGAACTCTAATGCAATAGCTTTGCCAATTCCTCTACTTGAACCTGTTATTAATGCTACCTTGTTTTGGAGTTTCATAGCATAATAATAACATGATTGAGACCAACCCTTTTAGTGTGTTCTGCCCACCAAAAGCCAAGTACTTTGTTCTTGGTAGCTTTGCTGCAAAAGACGGTAAGGAAGGGTGGGACTATAACTGGTATTACTCCAACGGTAGGAATCAATTTTGGCGGATACTAGAAAGCATCTATGGTGTTGAGTTAAAAGATAAAACCGCACAGCAGAAACTTTTTACTAAAATATCCATTGCAGTTGCCGACATTATTTTAAGATGTGAGAGGCTAGGTAACAGCAGTTTGGACGTTAGACTTACAAATTTTGAATATAATATCCCGGCTATTGAAGCGGTTATGAAAAAAAATTCAATTGAAAAAGTATTTTTTACCAGCAGATTTGTAGAAACCCATTACAAAAAACATTTCAAGCATTTGGTGGACCAGTTTCCCGGAGTTGAACTCATAACACTACCTTCGCCATCTCCCCGTTATGCCTCAATTACCAAAGAAGAAAAGATTAGAAAGTATGCAGAAGTTTTTCCTAAAACTATATTAGGCTAGTTCAAGTAATGATTTAGGAAAATTGGTTTCGTCATAAACCTTAATTCCGTTTTGTTCTAATAATTCAGCAAGAATACCTTTTCCGGGAATTTTTACACCGGTAAATGTACCGTCATAAGTTTGTTGAGCACCACAGGAGGGACTTTTAGCTTTTAGGATGGCATATTCAATTCCGAAGTCCTTACAAATACCAAGCACATATTTAGCCCCTTGAACAAACTCCTTTGTGGTATCAATACCTTCTTTTGACATGACCTTTCCTGTGCCAGTTAATACGTTCTTGGCGGTTTTAGTATGTTCAATCTCACAAGGATATCTTGGAGTTGGTAATCCACCTAGTTGTTCAGGACATGCGAATATAGCTTTTCCTTGTTTCACTAATTCTCGTAATTCAGGGTAGTTTTTACAATCCCCATCCCATTGAGTTTTAATATTTAATAAACATGTACTAATGAAAATTTTTGGCATAGATTTAGTTTAACACGCAATTTATTAACTATTTTTCCTCCCAAATAACTTCTTCAAGCTTTGGATTAACAGCTTTCATTTTTAGGTACAGGTCCTCACAAACTTTTTTTATTTCTGCCCGTTGCCTTTCATCTTCCACGGATTTATAAGAACCAAACACGCTTGCTATGCCTCCAACATATGCTCCCTTCATCCAAATCCCGTATAGAATTTTAATTAAACCGCTTAACTTTTCTGGGTTCTTCTTTCCAATTTTGGCAAGCATACCTCCGGTTTCTGTGCTCAACCAAACATTTCTAGCATCATCCGGATTAGCTGCTAGGTAGGTATCTACCGCTTGCAACAGTTTTATAAACCAACCAATACATTTGGTTGTGTGTTTATCAACATTGTCCTCAATTATTCGTTCAATATGGTGGAAAAGGTGGTTATCATAAGGTGTTGATAGAAATTTATCCACCAGTGGACTTAAAATTGTAAACTCGGTGTCGTTTTCAGAAAGTATTTTCCAAATATTCCAAGCAATACCAGAGCGAGTATTCATGTATTTCTTGTCTGCACTCAAAATAATCTTATTCAACTTTTCTTTTGCATACTTTGCGTTGTAGTTTCTAATCGTGCTTGGGTATTTAGCTTCTGTAAAATGTCTTTCACGGTATATTGCGAAATAAATCAGTAGTGCCTCATAATCACTCGCATTTTCAAGTTTTTCTAGTACCAATTTTGCCTCGTTTGTTGTCAAATTCCTAAAATGGTAGAAAACACGCACTAAACCAGCCGCAATGTCTGGATATTTGGCATAAGAGTCAAGTAAACTGAAACACAGTTTCTTAAAATCCTTGTACAAATTTTCATCAATTTCTTTTAACCAAAATCTTCTATTTGAAATCTCAATCAATGGAAATACCCACTGGTACACAATATAGAAGTTTTTTGTTTTTTTAAGGACTGACTGTGTGAACTCATAGGCGTTTTTCAGGAAGTCTTTTTTCAGAGTGAGCATTTGCACAGTCCACGCTAAATGACCCATGACTGTGTAAATAGCGTGCATATCCGGTTTGGTGGCATTTTTAACGCTTTCATGTAATTTATTTCCATCATCCTCGCTATCATTTGTGGGTGGGTCTGTTGGGTCCGGGTCATTTAGAAATTGTTTAACGAGCCAATCAGCCTTGTTATGCTTGTTATTTTCTGCCAACCATCGACCATACCTTACCATTTCAATTCTTGTGCCGGGGTCCGGGAAAATTTCATCCGGAGAGCGGTCTTTTAATAAGATTTCAAGTGCCTTAATAAGGTTTTCCTTTTTTTCTTCGTCCATTTTCTCTAATGATGAAAACCATTTTGCAAACAACTCATAATCCTGTTTCTTCATGTTGAAGAAGTTCATACTTTCAAATTGTTCAAATAATGATTTGTCGTAGAGTAATTTGTGGTCGTACCCTGTTTTATCGTCACCCACTTGAAACCATATTTCATCTATATTTTTGTACTCCTTTGTAAGTTCTGTGAATGAATAGCTGATACCGTCAAAAATATCCCAATCAAATGTTAATAGTTTATATTGGTTAACTATCAAGAGAATTCTCCTTCTTACATTTTCATTATTTATTTTAGGGAACGAGAGTTGCTTATTTGCCCTCGCAAATTTATTTTTTAGGTTCTCATGAAAAATATTAGCTACGCTTATGGATTTGACTTCTCCCATTGTTGCAAAGTAGACACCGTTATCCGCTTCATTTACTTTTTCTAGTTCCAATTTGCTTCCAAATACAATTACTGTACTTTTGCCCTGTATGATTGCTTCAATAATTGTGCTTGCGGCATCCTCAACCTTGGTTTCAAGATATGCTGCGTTTTTGAGTTGGGATGTTTTTAGACCAAATCTTTCTGGTGTGGAAATAGAGTATAGCCCCCTGATAAGAGCAAACTTACTGTGCTTTTTAATTTGTTTACTCAATGTATTGGCTGTGATTGCCCATCTTGAACTTCGGGCTAATTCCTCTCTATCCATAAGGTATGTAGCTTCAATGAGAACACCCTCACCGGTTACAAAATAATCTGCACCCTCGCCTAAAAGTTTCTCTGGTGAAATTACTTCAACATTTCCTTTGTTATTTAGGATATGTTTTATGAAAGCCTTCACTTGTTCGGTAGGGTTATTCTTAACGTCTTTGAAATTAAACAGTATTTTCATAGTTGCTCCGTTGTTAAGTTTTTAGGCTCGTTTTTAACCAAAAAACTTTCCAATTCTTCTCCATAGAAGAAATAAATTGGTTTGTTGTTGTGAAAAGATGCTTTTATGTATCTCATTGCATCCTCGGAAATATTTCCTTCCACAACGACATAAAAACCACTGAAATCCAATTCGGAGTCCGATTGGCGAATTGATTTTTTACCTGACGCAATGGCTAATTGTCCAATAATCTCTTTTACACCTTTGTTTGGGTTAGCCCCACAACATAAATTACCGGCTTTTACTTGCATTCCATAGCAATGAATATAGCCTGTGAAATCTCTGATATAAAATTCAATGTCAATTCCGTACTCGCTAATCCCGTGAACGTTTTTTACTACTTGTTCTTTGTCACCGCTTCTTGAAAGAAATTCTCGCAATGCTGCTACAATTCTTTTTCTTATTTTATCTTCATCTTTTTTCATTCTTTCCAGATTTTACATCTTTTCTGCTTATAGTGTTACGAAAAATGGTATTTATTACCCAATTAGACTAAAAAGTGGGTTTTTAATTGAGTTACGAGCCTAAAACCTAAACTGTGCCATATTCGTAAATCCGATATTTACCATCATTTACCACCATTTTGTTTTCTCAAAAAATCAGGTTTTATCAGGTTCCTCTGCATGTGCATTTGGTGGGTATTCATTGGTGTACAAGCACAAATTAGTTTTTTTGATGAATTCTTAAAAGCCATCATTTGCCAACATTTTGTTTCTCCAAAATGTTAGGTTTTGTTAGGTTCCCTGTTTTTGCGATAAAATAGATTTATATGAATATGAAAATACCGGAGACCGAAGAAAGAATCGTATATTACTACTGGTTTGTACTGTGTAAAATGTGGAAAGAGATTGAGTTACGGGGTAAAAACGAGGATACCATTTCTTACACTGTTATTCTTCATCCCGCACTAAATGACCCTTATAAACCTAATTCCACGGAGGAACAGATTATTGTAAGAAAGTTTATTGATGCGGGTGTGGCTGAAATGGTAGGTGACAAGCCAATGC